>JAHOYW010000108.1 GCA_019038735.1 Victivallales bacterium
CCGCTAGAGAGTCCATTTGAATTCCTTTCATGCTTGCCGCATTGAAAATACGCGCCGCAAAACCATCCAGAGCATCAAAAACCATAGCGAAGAGAATTATCCATGCTGAAATAGCGAAGACATCGGTTATTCCCTGTTGGCTTGAGTAAGCTCTTAAAGTATATAAAATAGCTCCAAAACCGCACACTGAATTACATAAAGTCAAAGCGTTAGGTACTGATTTAAACCAGCGGTTACGCTCAATTAATGCCTTAAATTTTCCTTTTACAAACATAATTTAGTCTACTTATATTTTAGCTGTTCAGGCTATAGCCTATAGCCTGTTAGTTTTTATTTTTTTGCTATAGCCTAAAACGCTACAGCCTAATTAGCTATTTTTACCATTACACTAATACCGGCAGAAACCTTGTCTCCAATTTTGACTTGAACTTCAAAGTCATCAGAAACAGGAATGTAAAGCTCAGTCCGTGAACCGAATTTAATCATTCCGTAAATTGCGCCGCGTTCTATTTTGTTGCCGATTTCGACAGGACAGACTATGCGCCGTGCAATAGCACCGGAAACTTGCCGAATAGCCATTGGAAACGCAAAGTTGTTCACTGTAGCTGTTCCGCCAATTGTCATCGCTTCATTTTCTTTATGGCAGTCAGGATGGCGGGCATCAAGATAACGACCTTTGCGGTAATGTTTGTACGTAAGTTCCAAATCGCTCGGAGCGCGGTTCAGGTGTACATTCAGAACTGAAAGGAAAATCCCGATACGCAAAGCATCTTGACCAGCAAAAGGCTCAATGCCATGATCGCTGACAATCTCAATATCTTTAATTACACCATCCGCGGGGCTCATCATAAGTTGAACATCCGCTGGAATTTTACGGTGGGGGTTACGGAAAAATGCAGCTATTCCCAACCAGATAATTAACACAAAAAGTGCCAATGAAAACCCTGTTGCCGGGGCATGGAGAATCGCTAAAGTTATAGAGGCGGCAATTAGTAGTAAAGCGAACAAAGCGCTTAATCCCCATTCCCGCAAACCAAATTTAGTTAATGTCATTTATATCTTCCTTAAATTAATAAAACTGAAGCAGTAATGTAACGCCAAAAGTGTTTTTTTCAACTTCAATCAAGCAGTTTGAGCGGCTTTTAATTTTTCTTTACGGCGCTTAAGCTTTAATTCTTTGAACTTACGATATTTTTTGACCCAGTACAAAGAAAAGAAATAGCCAGGAACCGCCAATATTGTTCCGAACAGAAAACCACCGGCAAAAAATGACGCGACTACTTGTCCGCCCAGCGCGGAAAGAGAAGCCCAGGTTCGTTCATTGATAACAGTTTCCAGTTGTTTTTCAATATTTGCCAGTTTTAAAGGATTTCCAATTAAATAACTTCCGACCCAGCATTGTGCCGGGTAAATGAAAAAAATGGTAATATGGTTTGTTACCCAGGTACAGGCAAATGCAGGAATTTTAGCTGCGTTCAGAAGAAAAGCCAAGGCTATAGCTGTGGGGATCTGTAAGCCAAAAGGAATAAGCATTCCTACCATAAAGCCAATAGCAACGCCGCGTGCAATATAATCAGGAGAACCTGCCTGTTTTACCAATTTTACATAAATATATTTCGGAGAAAATTTTTTAAATCTAAACATGAAACCCTTTTAATACTTTTGTTTGTTACAGTAGAAAAGATAAAGTAAGCTAAAAAGCAAGTTTTTCAACCAAAACATAGTAAAAATAAGTAAAACTTAAGCCATAACCCTAATGTGTACCTGGACATTGATCAACATTTCAAAGACGGGACGGTCATTACTCGTGTTCGGCTCAAGAGACTTTCGCCCTCCATGGATTTCACCGCACTGGAGTTTTAACTGGAGGGCGAGGCTCCGACGAGCCGAATACGAGGTCTGTTATATCAATTTAAAACAATATATCCATCAAAATTGTGAGGCATTAACCCTTAAAACTTAACACTTATATCAAGACTGATTGAGTCATCAATGCAGTCTATTGCGTTAACATGAACATTGCCGTTTAATTTGCTTTGCAGCAAGTGATCCAGATCAATAGTTATGCTTTTGCCGCTTGAAGAAGCGAAATCCGGTAGTTTGATTGCCGCAAGTATCCTTTGCTCCAAGCCGATAATCCCGGTAATGCCGTTAAGCAAAGTTTGTGCCGTAGCATTGATTGCCTTGGAAATCTTTGAATCACCGCCGACAGCTTCGGCATCCGAAGCGATTGTCAGGGTAGCAGTGACCGCACCGCCATCATGGGCAAAAGCAAGTGTTATCATCCAGTTTTCCGGCACACCGAATATCCCCAGAGCTTTTCTATCCAGACTAACTCTACAGACAACAGTTTTTTCATCAAACTCAAGGCTGTTTATCTGTCGAATTTGTTTGACCTGAGAAGCCGCCTGTATCATATCTTCACGACATAAAGTGATTTTCATAAGCTTCCTTGCGATTTCAGTTTTTTGGGTCAAGCGAAAAAAAACCCCAGGGATTAACCGGGGTTTTTGATATTGTGAAAACTTGCAAAGCTTATTTTGCTTCTTCAGTTGCTTCTTCAACAAGTTCTTCACTTGCTTTAGGAGCCTTAGCTTTAGGAGCTTTAGCAGCTTTTGCTTTTTTAGGTTTTGCAGCTTTTTTGATTTCTTCGTCAGTTTCTACAAATTGCAGAATGCACATTTCCGCGGCATCGCCCAAACGACGACTCAATTTGATGATACGTGTGTAACCACCATTGCGTTCCGCGTATTGCGGGGCAATTTCATCAAAGAGTTTTTTTACCGCAGTCTTGTCGCGCAGTTTTGAAACTGCCAGACGATGACGGTGTAAATCACCTTTTTTACCTAAAGTAATCATTTTGTCGGCAAAGCGACGGGCTTCTTTAGCTTTGGTGATAGTGGTCTTGATTTGCCCGTGCTCAATCAAGCTGCTAACCATATTGGCTAACATTGCTTTACGATGAGCACCGGTGCGACCGATTTTAAAGGTATGTAACCTGTGGCGCATTATTTATCCTCCTCGTCTTCGACTCGGATGGCTTCGCTTTCTGTTTCGATAGCAGCCAGCAAGTTCTCTCCGAACGGCATTCCGAGTGATAAACCGAGACTTTCGATTTTTTCTTTAATTTCATCTAATGATTTTTTACCGAAATTACGGTATTTGAGCATTCTGCTTTCAGTTTTACTGCAGAGCTCACCAATCAATTTGATGTTCGCGTTATTCAAACAGTTCATTGCACGAACTGACAAGTCAAGAACTTCAACATCCTGAGATAATACTTTGAAGAGTTTGAGCTCTTCGTCAGACATTTTCGCAAGAACATCTTCTTCGTCGGCTTGACCGCCAAGGAATGGTTTCAGATGATCCTTAAGGATGACCGCTGATAATTCCAGAGCTTCTTCTGGAGCTATGCGCCCATCAGTCCAAATTTCAAGTTCCAGACTGTCCATTTCAGTTTCTTCACCAATACGAGCAGCGCCGACATGGTAATTAACGCGGGTTACAGGACTGAATAAACAGTCAATCGCGATAGAACCGATAGCTTGTGAAGCCGCGTCCGGGTTTTTGCTTACAGGCAAGTAACCACGACCACTAATGATATCAAGTTCAGCACGGAACGGCGCGTCTTTATCCAAAGTACAGATGATCTGTTCAGGATTAAGCACTTCAACAGTACCGTCAGTAACGATATCAGCTGCAGTAATGACGCCGGCCTTGTTTTTTATGATTTCCAGAGTTTTGCTCTGTTCACTGTTTAAGTTGACACGAACATTTTTGAGATTAAGAACTATTTCAGTAACGTCTTCAACCACATTCGGAAGAGATGAAAATTCATGAAAAGCTCCATCAATACGAATTGCGCTGATTGCCGCGCCTTCCATTGAAGATAAAAGTACTCTGCGCAAAGCATTACCAAGAGTATGTCCAAAACCGCTCATAAATGGCGATATGGTAAATTTACCATACTTTTCAGTAATAGTGGCTTCGTCAATAACGATGCGCTGGGGCATTGGAAATCCCGATGCAACAGTCATATATTCCTCCAGCATTGTTTATTATTATATAATAATTCTGTATTAACAATTAACTGCCAGCCTATTAGATACGGCGGCGTTTAGGCGGACGGCATCCATTGTGAGGAACAGGAGTAATGTCTTTTATGGCATTAATCTCTAGTCCGGCAGCAGCGATACCCCTGACTGCTGACTCACGTCCAGCACCAGGTCCTTTAATTCGAACTTCTACTTCTTTCATTCCAAGGGCCTGCGCACGTTTAGCAGCGTCACCGGCGATAACTTGAGCAGCATAAGCGGTACTCTTACGAGACCCTTTGAAGCCGTTCTTACCACCAGTGGACCAGCAAAGCACATTTCCGTGTAAATCGGTAAAAGTAACTTTTGTATTGTTGAAAGTCGCATGAACGAAAGCGATACCGGCAGGCACATAGCGCCCGCTTTTTGACCGCTTTTTACTCTCAGGAGCTTCGGCATTTGCTTCAGCAGGAGTTTCAACAGCAGTCTCGGCAGCTTCGACAGTTTCAGGAGCTTTTGCTTCTTCTACTGCTTCAGGAACTTCAACTTTAATATCTTTTTCTTCAGACATAATGTATTCCAATTTTTACTAATTAGCTTAATAAGTAATTCAGTAATATTACTAATTACTTGCGGCCAAACGACGTTGAGTTTTGTCACGAATAGCACCAACTGTGCTTTTCTTGCCTTTACGAGTACGCGCATTAGTTTTTGTGCGTTGTCCTCGGCAAGGTAAACCGCGACGATGACGGGTTCCCCGGTAACTATGAATTGATTGCAAACGACGAATATCTCCAGCAACGGATCGACGTAAATCACCTTCAACTATCATTTCATTCTGTAAAAGACTTGTGATAGCTGCGATGTTTTCATCTGTTAAATCATCAGCTTTGATTCCTTTCGCAACCTTAGCTTTCTTGATGATGTCCAGAGCTTTTGCCGGTCCTACGCCGTAAATATAACGCAAAGCGTATTCAATTTTTTTCTTACCAGGAATATCTACACCTATGATACGTGGCATAATAATAAATCCTTTTTTTAGCCTTGTCTTTGTTTATGACGCGGATTGCGGGAACAAATGACCCTAACCACGCCTTGGCGTTTTACGATCTGGCAATATTCGCATCTGCGTTTTACGGATGCTCGTACTTTCATACCTGCATTCTCCCAGATTTTCAATTAATATTATTTTTAAAAAAACACACTTTGGTCAAGTCGTGAAGCTTGTGACTATAAACACAAAGTTTGATTATGCACGCGGTGGAAACGGTACATAAACACATAAAGGATTTAAAATAACCGAAAAGATAAAACTTTCAAGCCTAAAACAAAATAAAATTAATTTTTTTTTACAAGCAGGAAATGAAGGAATGAATATCGAATATCGAATAAGGGGAATATCTTTTTATTTTACAGGAAACATATTCTTTCTATGCATTGATCGAAGTTTTCTCTCCCGCTCAGGATGTCGATTTCCACACGGAGAAAATATGATTCTATATCATAACGATTAAGGCGCGGCATTCTGACGGCGTCTTTTTCGGTGGTGACGATGATGTCCGCTTTGGCGGCTTTTGCATCATTAACAAAGTCGATTAATTCCTGTTCGGTGAAACGATGATGGTCGGCGTAATGTATTGAATGAACGATTTCGCCGCCAAGCTGACCGAGGAAAGCCTCAAAACTTTCCGGGCACGCGATTGCTGATATAGCGGCAATTTTCTTTTTTTGTAAAAACTTCAAATCTTCGCGCTCTCCGCGTTCGTAAACTTTTTCGAGGTAACGAGGTTTATGGCAACATTCGATGATTTCGGCGTGTCGATTATGTTTACTTAAGAATTTTTTAAGATGCTTCAAGTGACTGCCGCCGTTTGATTTTGTCAGGAAGATGTAATCCGCGCGGCGCAGATTTTTAATCGGTTCGCGCAAGATTCCGCGCGGTAGAACATGGTGATTTCCAAATGGATCAGTAGAGTCAACCAGAACTATATTAATATGTGATTTTAAGTCGAGATATTGAAATCCGTCATCGAGAATTAAAGTATCAGTTTCAAACTTGTCAATTGCGTAGAGTCCTGATTTGACACGGTCTTTATCGACAATTACCGCGACGTCTTTCAAGTTGGTTGCCAGCATATAAGGTTCATCACCGGCATATTTGGAATCAAGCAGTAAGTTAGTGCCGTCGGAAACTATTTTAGGTGGAATTTCCATTTTTTCGGAGTTGAATTTTTGCGACATTTTTTTCAAAAATGGAATCTTTTTGCTTCGGTATCCCCGGCTCAGTATTGCGACTTTACGTCCTTTCTGGCGCAGGCTTTTAGCAAAAACCTCAACGACTGGGGTTTTGCCTGTGCCGCCGCAACTGAGGTTACCAACACTTACTACCAGGCATCCTATCGAGCGATTACGAATGACGCGTTTATCGTACATCCAGATTCTGAATTGAATTGCCATTCGATAAAAACGTGAAGCGATGAATAAAATCACCAAGAATATTTTATCCCTGATTCTTTGGCGTTTGCCGACGATTAATTGTAAAAAATATTGTTCAAAATTTTCTGAATGTTTTCCCAAAACGATATATGCCTTATAGTGGTTGTATTTTATTTATCAAAAAAATAAAATACAACCGTTAAGGCTCAAGTTCAAACAGAATTAGAAATAAGTACTGATATATTCTTGCACAAAATGTTTATTTTGTGTTTCCGAACCATCTCCAATAGTTTCTTCAAACTTGTGGGATTTTACATGTCCGTCACAGAATAAATAATTTGATTTTGTGCCATGTCTATCTGTTTTTAAATTAATTGGCCAGCTTGTAGCTACAGGTTCAGGATCTGTAAAACCCGGATAACCGCCATGCTCTAAGGCATCTGTTGTATCATCACCACGTTCTGATAAAAGAATATTCCCCGAAGGACTTTTTAATACATTTATGCGTTTCGCGAAAGCAAACATTCCATTGTAAATATAACTTGGACGAGTTTCCCAGCCGGGCTCGCCGCCTGCTTTTACATTAGGGTCGCTATGGCAACGCAGAAATGCAGGTTTCATTCCGTATGGGAGCAAAAACTCATGCCACGGTTTAAAAGCAGCATCGCCTTCTTCTATCTCTGCCGCGCCATAAGTTCCTCCATGAACATTAGGAAAAAAGTCATTATAATCGTCTATGTACCCTGAAAATCCAATACCACATTGTTTTAAATTATTCATGCAGTTGATTTCATGTCCTCTGTTACGTGCTTTGTTCAGGGCAGGGAGTAGCATTGCCGCTAGGATTGCGATGATGCCGATCACTACGAGGAGTTCGATAAGTGTAAAATTCTTTATATTTTTCATGTTTTTATCCATGCTAAGGTTTATTTTTTATATTACATATTAGAAAAATATGCATACAATAACTACATCTCATGAACGATATTCTAGAGAAAATTCAAGAATTAAGCTGTAGTTATAGTGTAATTATGGTTTTTATGTTTATTAAACTGCGGGAGGTCCGCGGGAAAGAGCTTTGGTATAAGAATTAAAAGAAAAGGATTCGCGTAGTTGCGAATAATCTAAAGAACTTAAGGTGGTAAATTCAGTTTCAGTATTAACTGTCGCAATTGATTTTCCGCTAATGGAACTACAAATCAGACAAACATGTTTACTGAAAATATTATTTATGGAACCAGTGAAATCATTAATTTCAGGAGTATGCTTCGTGTTGTGCTTATCAGAACAATAGGAATGTGAGTGTGAATCCTCACAACTGTGAAATACAAGATGCTCCAAGTCCTGACTGGAGAATACCAGTGCGGTCAGGATTAAAAATAGAAATTTAAATTGTTTGTGACGTTTCATCTTACATATTATAATCTTTTTTTTTGTAATATTCCAGTCTTTTTTATTTAGTAAGCAAAAAAAAATGTTTTTTAAAGGAATTTTATGCTTAAAGGTGTTATAATAAACTATAAGACTTTTTATTTCCTCCAAAAGGACAGAAGATTGTGAATGAATTAAAAAAAATAGCTTCTTTAATAAATGAGCTTATTGTCAACGATGATTTTCCCGCGAGTGTTGAGCCGGAATATTTGCGTGCGACTGTAATGGATTATCCAGCGCGTGGTGGTAAACGCCTGCGTCCGGCTCTGCTGATCTGGTGTTGTGGCTTGCTTGGCGGAGACACTGAAACTGCTTTGTATCCGGCGATGGCGGCGGAGTTGTTTCACAACTGGACATTGGTGCATGATGATATAATTGACGAAGACAGCATGCGTCGTGGAGAATTAACCACGCATGAATCATTGCGTTTGTTTGCCCGGGAAGCATTTGACGGCGGCGACTTGGCGGCGGATAAATTTGGTAAGAATTTTGCTATTTTAGCCGGCGACATCCAGCAAGGCTGGTCTTTGAATACTATTTTGAAATCCGCGGAACACGGTTTGTCTGCAGAATTAACTCTGGCTTTGGGGAAGCGTTTGTTGGAGCTTGGCAGTTGTCAACTGATTTCCGGCGAAGCTCTGGACGTGGAATTTCCGATGCGTAGTTGGCAGAATATTTCTTCGGATGAAGTTTTGCACATGTTGGAACTCAAAACTGGTGCTTTACTGCGTTTTTGCGCGGAAGCCGGAGCCGCAATCGCTTTGAATACATGTGATTTTGAACGCAAAGAAATTAAAATGCTCGGCGATTTTGCCGCCGCTGCCGGAATTGCTTTTCAGTTAATGGATGATTGGCTGGGGGTTTTTGGAGATTTTGATAAACTCGGCAAAAATATAGCATCCGATTTGGCTTCTGAAAAACCTACTATACTTTTGCTGAAAAGTTTTGAAAAGCTGCAGCCTGATCTGCAATTGCATCTTTCCGGTATGCTTGGTTTGGATGAATACAATGAAGAGATTATAGAACAGGTGCGGGTTTTGATGCGGGATTGCGGCGCTGAAGCCTATGTTCGCGAAAAAGCTGAAGAATTTAGCGAGCAGGCAAAAGAAATATTGCATCAATTTCCTGACAATGAATATCGCTCTTTCCTCTTGGAATTAACTTCTTTCCTAGTAAATCGCGAACAATAAAAATGTCCGCTAAGCAGGAATCATAAGTTAATTTTTATTTTTTTAACAATCTTCCCTTGCTAAAAACGTAAAATATCCTATTTTAACTGCTCAAAGTTATCTATTTAATCAAACTAAAATATTGCATATAAGGATTTATAATGGTCATTAGAAAAATGAATTCAGTGTTCGCAAAACACGGTCGTCTCATCTTCGGTTTGATAACTGTCGTTATCGTAATAGCTTTTATGGGCGTTCTGAATCCAAATGGATTGGGTAGTATCTTTTCCAATTGGGGCGCTAGAAATGCTTATGGAGAAATTTTCGGCGAAAGTGTATCCCCCGGCGAAGCAACTGAAAAAGCTAATCGTGATTTAATTATTGGTGATTTAATGTATAATGCTGGCTTGGAGAGTTATCAGGCTCCTCACAAAATGCAGATAAGTGCCTTTAACAGTTTATCTATTTTAGCCGCCGCCAAACGTCGCGGCATTACTGCCAGCAACAAAGAAATCACTGAATTTATTACTGAACGCGCAAAATTCAGAAACCCTAAGACTCAGGTTTTTGATAAGAAACTTCTCATTAGTTATATAGATGGGAAATTGAGATCCAGCGGTTTTTCCGCGGATGATCTTGATCTCGCGGTAAGAGAGTATCTGATTAATAGTAAATTACTTGATGAATTAAAAGACAGTGTTGTCGTTACTCAAAGTGAAACGAAAGTATTTTATCAACTGGTAAATGAAAAATATTATGTTTCATACGCTTTGTTTGATAAAGCTCAATACTTGAAGAAAATTAAGCTAAACAAGGAAGAAGCCAAAAATTATTTTAAGGGCTATACTCCGGCGAAGGAAGATTACATCCCAGGAAAATCTAAAGTTTTATTGGTCGAGTTTAAATATAATACTCCTGAAATTCAGAAACTAGTGGCTAAAGAGCTTAGTGCCAAGGCACTTAAAGATTTCTATGATAAGAATAAAAAATTGTTTATGAACAAAAGCAAAGTTATTCCATTCGCGAAAGCTAAAGGCAAAGCTAAGAGTATCTTAGCCAGTCGTTACGCGAAGAAGTTTGCTGCGGAGAAAGCTTCAAAATTCGCGGAAGCAGCATACGAGGTCGGTGATGCTGAAGAAGAAAAACAGCGCAAGGCTTTCGAAGATCTTCTTGTTGAATTTAAATATAAGGCTGTTCAAACTGACTGGATCAATGATGATGCTAAAAAAGTTGGTGCTATAAATGAGCCTGCCTTGGTCAAAGAAATCAGCATATTCAGGGAAGTTCCTGTATCTAACCATGTTATTGGTAAAAATGCCGCTTATGTCGCTTTTGTTACTGAAAAAATTATGCCGCGACCAGCTTTGTTTGAAGAAATCAAAACTAAGATTATCACTAGGTT
>JAHOYW010000224.1 GCA_019038735.1 Victivallales bacterium
AACCCCGCGAGGACTCGAACCTCAACTAATTGGACCAAAACCAATTGTGCTACCATTACACCACGGGGTTGTGTAGCAAGAGCTTAAACAGTAACACTTTTTTCCTAAAAATCCACACAAAAGCTGAAAAAAGTATGAATTTTCCTAAAAAGAAGCTATATTTAGGCTGGCTTATTAACATTCAATAAAGGAAATGATATGTGTGATGTAAAAAAACGGTCAATGCTTGCTTATATAAAGCTATCTCTTTCAGGCTTTGCGATGGGAGTGGCAAACGTTATCCCCGGAGTATCCGGCGGAACTATGGCATTTCTCCTCGGGATATACGAGGAATTGATTGAGGCAATTCGCAAAATAGCCTCAATTGAAACCATTAAAGATATTTTTACCTTCAAAATAAAAAAACTTTTTGACACCCTTCCATGGAAATTCCTCCTCGCTTTAGCTATAGGTGTACTTATTGCCCTTGGTTCTTGCGCGAAACTCTTTACATACCTAGTAACAGATCATGCTGTTTTGACTTTCGCATTCTTTTTCGGATTAGTTGCGGCATCGGTTTTTGCGGTGCTCAAGAAAGTAAAAAAATGGAGCGCAAGCCGTTTTGTAATGTTTATTCTTGGTATAGCCGCCGCGTTTTTGATTGTAACTTTAGTTCCTGTAAACACACCTAATGTTTGGTGGATGTCTTTGGGTGGTGGAATGATTGTGATTTGCGCGATGATTTTACCGGGTATTTCCGGTTCCTTTCTGCTTTTAGTACTGGGGCAATTCAAATATGTTTGGGGCTCTGTCGCAATTTTGGCTTCACTAGGCAAAGGAGTTTCCTCAGAAGTTCTTATCAATGCGGTTAAAACAGTTGTTTTCCTTGGTGCCGGTTGTATTATCGGACTCGGTTCTTTTGTTCATTTACTTAACTATTTGTTTAAAAAATACCATGACTTAACCGTGGTTACATTAATTGGTTTCATGGTCGGTTCCTTGTGGAAACTATGGCCGTGGAAAAATATCGTAAGCTATTCGGTAAGAACTAAGACGGATGTATCAACTATAAGTGCCGCTGATATTGAACCATTCAAACTTGCCGGAGCGAAAATCAAAGTTCTGGTCGATCAAAACTTTTTACCTACGACTTTTGATAAAATGTTTTTCTTTGCTGTTGGCTTAGCTGTTTTAGGCTTTGCTATCGTATTTATAATGGAATATTTTGCTGATAAAGGGGAAGAACTTAACTAATGCATCCAATATTTTTCACTTTAGGACCTTTAACTATTCGCTGGTATGGAGTCATGGCGGCAATTGGCTTTCTGCTGGCAACTATGTTGATTACGATTAATCGCAAACGTGCGAACATGAGTGACCCTCAGGTGTCTACTTTGGTTTTTATCGCTATTATTGGTGGAGTTATCGGATCTAGAATTACCTATGTAATGCAAAACTGGTCAGCTCAATTTCGCGATAATTTGCTTGAAGTATTTCGTATAGACCATGGAGGTCTAGTCTTTTACGGCGGATTTTTTCTAGCTGTCGGAGGCATAATTGTTTATTGCCGCAAATCAAAACTGGATATGGTCAGAGTACTGGATGTTTTTACTCCGGCAATGGCGATGGGGCATGCGATGGGGCGGATAGGTTGCTTTATGAACGGTTGCTGCTATGGAAATGTTACTCATTCCTGGCTTGGCGTACATTATCCAGAGGGATCAGCCCCGTGGCTAAGGTATTCAGGAGCTCCCTTACATCCGGTTCAAATATATGAGGCCTGCGGCAATATCCTGCTAGCTGGCATTATGTTTCTCCTTTTACGTCGGACAAAACGCGGAGTTCCAATAGCCTCGTATCTGACTTTCTATGGCATTTTGCGTTTTACAGACGAATTTTTCCGTGGCGACCATAGTTTTGATCAGCTTTGGCTTGGGCTTTTTACTCCGGCGCAAACTGTTGGTTTATTATTGATTCCGGCAGGTATTTGTGTCTTAATTTATTTTTCGAGAAAGAATGACAAAAAAAATAATCAAACTAACAATTAATAAAGGCAGTGACGGTATGCGTTTTGACCGTTGCCTGTCGAGCTTGATTCCCGAATGTTCCCGGGCTTTTTTGCAGGCGCACATCAAAACAGGCAAAGCCAGTATTGATGATGAAGTCTGCCTCAATCAGCGCACTAGAGTCTCTGCCGGCATGAAGCTAAAAGTCGAAATCGACGAACCCGAAGAAACCGCGCCAATAGCTGAGCAGATTGATCTGCCGGTCTTGTATGAAGATGATGATATGTTAATCATCAACAAGCCATGGGATATGGTTATTCATCCCGCTGAGGGAAACCGCACAGGAACCATTGTCAACGCCTTGTTGGCACGTTATCCGTATATGGCTGACACGATGTACACTTCAGGCGGGCGTCCCGGCATAGTGCATCGTCTCGATAAAGACACCACCGGCGTTTTAGTAGCCGCCAAAACCCCGGAAGCGCAATTCCGCTTATCAAGATGTTTCGCTGACCGCAAAGTTTCCAAGACTTACTTAGCTATTGTTCTGGGAGTTCCAAGAGAACCCACCAAACAATTAATTAATATGCTTGGTCGTCATCCGGTCAACCGCAAAAAAATGGCGATAGTCCCCCGCAACGGTAAAGAAGCGGTTACAATTTATAACACATTGCATTCAGGTTTTTACCAAGGCGTTCTGGTAAGTTTATTAAGTGTAAATATTTTGACCGGACGCACGCATCAGATCCGGGTTCATTTAGCTTCAATAGGGCACTCAATTATCGGCGACAAGACCTACGGCAATAAACGTTTGCTCAATGTAGAACGCCAAATGCTTCATGCCTGGAAACTAAAAATTCCCCATCCCTCGACTGGCGAATTAATGAGTTTTGAATCGCCATTACCCGACGATTTTCAACAAATCGTAGATGAAATGAAATTACATCCTGTCCAAAGTTAAAATAACTAATTTGTTTAAAAAGATTTATTTGAAAAATTGCTATTAGTCCTTTGGTGTGCTTAATTAGAGGATAAAGGATATTAACTAATCGGAGACCTTATGACTAAATTAAAAAACGCTTTAGACAATATTGAAGTCAATGACTGGCAGGATATTTCTAAATTTCTTGACTCAATAAAATCAAGTCCTGAATTAGTGCCGGACTTAAGCGAAAAACAATTTTCATCTTTGCTATCCACCGGCGCAGCATTTGTTACTTATGATTTTGGTATCGACGGAGTGTCAATCGAAATATTTAAATACGCTGAATGCCTAGAACACATATTCCCTAATATACCTTTACATTTTATCGGTGGAGATTTTCATGAGAAAGCTGATATTGTCCTGAAAGATTACTGGAAACGTTTTGAGATAGACGACTTTAATGGTTGGAGTAAATGGCGTAACGGCAAACCATTCGCAAAACTTTTTTATGATGATATGCCCGAAAACAGTGAGGCATCGCGACAGATGGCGCGGGAGATATGGGATGAAGCTAAAGACTTTGCTTTGAAACTCGGCAGTTATTTTGTTGAAAATAATATAAAGCTGGCAATTCCGGTAAACATTATGACAAATCCGGGAAATGTTGCAGCGGCATTGGGATTTATTATTGCCGCTGAAATACTGGATATTTACGTTATCAGCTCAAATCACGATTATTACTGGGAAGGCGGCAAGCCAGCTAGTGAACATAAACCCGGCGAAAAAGCCGGACCTCGCGATCATTTTTTCCATAACATGGCGAATCGCAGCTTTTTCAATCTTTTTTCACAATTATATCCGTGGAACGGACAACGCTGGATTCAGGTTAATATCAACACACCGCAGAGCCGGGCTTTAGTTGAACGATTTGGCTTTGAGGCTGACCGGGTTTTTGAACTTGGAACTTCGATTAGTGATAAGTTTTTCGTTCATTCCACACCAGAACATACTAAATCCGTCCGTTCACGGATGAATTACATTGTTTCAGATGGAAATGAAAAAATTACTACGGTCGACATACGTGAACATCTTGCTGATTTGTCGGCGTGGATGCAGGATGAAAAACCGATTGCTTGTGGAAATCGAAGTGGATTGACTTTGGATTTAGCGGCAGATGGAACTTTCTATTGCTTGCAGCCGACACGAGTAATTTTGCGTAAACATATTGACCGTGATGAAAAACTTTTGTCTGCCTTGCTTGATTATGAACCTTTTGCGAAAAGCTTCTTTGCGGACAGCTCGAAACAATTGCTTTTGCATGTAACCGGTCCGACGCCGATTGAACATCAAGTTGATTTAGAGCGCGTTTTAAAAGCATACATAGCTTTGTGCGATAAATTGCCGGAAGAAGTTGCTGACCGGGTATTCCTTGTTTTTTCTGTGGGTAATGAAAATCATCCATGCTTTGAAAAATTAAATTTAGAGCCTTTGTGTATCGAAGCTATTTATCAGCTCGCTGATATTGTGCTGTTTCCAAGCGAAACGGAAGGACGCGGATTACCGATTATTGAATCAAGTGCTGGTGGAATTCCGATTGTTTGCCGCCGTTATTATCCTGAAGAAGTTTTTGACGAGGTGGTAGGCAAGGGTTTGCCGAAAGAAGAACAGATAAAGTATGTAGATTTCCCGACAGGCGAATTTAAAGAGGATTTTTTGGCAAAGGTAGCGGAATTACTGCAACACCCCGAACATTTTGACGACTGGCGGGAACATAATCGCGAAGCGGTTAAAAGTCGCTACAGCAACGAAATGATTATTCGTAAATTTAAAGATTTTTTCAAAATTTTATCACGCTAACAGGAGATTAAATTATGCATATTGGCTTTATCGAAGATACAGCTCTGCGCGGCGGCACTCAGATTTGGGTTACCGAAGCGGTTAAAAAGTTTATTGAAGCTGGAGAAGAAGTTTCAGTTATTGCCCCAGAAGAAAGTTTTGTGGCACAAATTTGCGCTGAACATGGTGCGAATGTAGCTACTTATGATTTTGATGATATTGTGCTCAATCCAGATAAATACGAAGCGGCATGGATTGCCGGATTATCTCCCTGTGATGTCGCGGTCACGACCGTACATCCTCCGCGAAATGGTTTTCATTGTGTTGATTTTGGTGCGAGATGCATCAAGGCTGCTAATTTAAAAACCATTATGATGCCTAAAACCGGATCAATTGTGCCATGGTACAAACGCGAATATTATATGCCTGACCCGGACGTGGCGACTCATGTTATTTGTATTACTGACTTTACACGCAAGTATCTGGAAGATGTATATGAAATTCCGGCGGACAAAATATCTTTGGTCTATCAAGGAACTGAAGTTGACCGCTTTACCTCCAGTGCAGAGAGCAAGGCTGAAGCCTTGAAACGTTATCCTCTACTGAAAGATTCACATCCGGTACTGGGATCGATTGGCATGATGGAAAACCGCAAAGGTCAAATCATTATCCTACAGGCAGTCAAACTTTTACTGGACGCTGGCAAGCTGCCGGATATTCATGTAATGTTTGTCGGGGAAGGTCCTGACGAAGCGATGCTCAAAGCGGTTACGAAAGTTTACGGACTTGAAGAACATATTTCATTTTTCCCTTTCACCAGCGAACCTAATTATGTTTTTGACCGTATAGATATTTTAGCGTTCCCAAGTCTCTATAAAGAAGGTTTACCGAATGTTCTTTTGGAGTCTATGAGTATGAAGGTACCGGTTATTTCAACAGAGATAACCGGAATCCCGGAAGTTGTTTTTGATGGAGAGACAGGATTCTTGACCGATGTCGGCAACGTTGAACAATTCGCCGAAGCTATCGAAAAAATCGCGAAAAATCCTCATACTTGTATCGAAATGGGCGAAAAAGCACGTACTTTAATGGATAAGAAAATGAACAAGAAGTATCAGTTCGATGCTTTCTTGGAATGTTTTAATCAAGTAAGAGGAAAATAAAAATGAGAATTCTTTTTCAAGGCGATTCAATCACAGATTGCGGCAGACATCACGAAGCAGTCGAAGCAAATGTAGGTTTAGGTGCAGGTTACGCGATGCTGGCGGCTGGACGTTTATTAGCCGACCACCCGGAGAGGAAAATCCAAGTTTACAATCGTGGAATAGGCGGAAACCGAATAGTTGATTTGTATGCCCGCTGGAAAATTGACGCTTTAAATATGAGACCGGATGTCTTGAGTATTTTGATTGGGGTAAATGATACTTGGCACGCTTTCGGCTCAAACAACGGGGTCGGCGTTGAACGTTACGGGCGTATTTATCATGAAATCCTGACCTGGACAAAACAGGCATTGCCGGAAGTAAAAATTGTTCTTTGCGAGCCATTTGTTCTGGAGTTCGGCGCGGTAGCACCGGAATGGCTTGAAGAAATTGACGGACGCCGGAAAATTGTCAAAAACTTATCTAAAGAGTTCAAGCTTCCCTTTGTCCCGACTCAAGCCGTATTAAATGAAGCATTAAAGCACGCTCCCCCTGAATACTGGCTGGTAGATGGCGTACATCCCTCCTTGGCCGGGCATCAATTAATCACCGACGCGTGGCTCAAGGCAACAAAAGATTTCTTTTAAAACTAAAAAACAAATCCTCAAGCTTTTCTCAATAGTTCTCTTGCTTTTATACGGTTCAGCAAGTATATAAATTACGGCATTATACAGAAAATATCTGAACATTTGTTCTGTATAAGAAAAAATGGAGATAAAATGAACAAAAACTCAACTCAAATGCTTACAGGCAAAGCCTTTGAATATGCTATTTTAAAAGAATTTCAAGAAAAGTTAGAAAGAAATACTAATGTTGAAGTCGTCCAAAATAATGCTTTGACAACAGCAAAAGAATGTTTTAACACTTTTGACAATGAAGAACAGGGTAGATATTTACTTACTGCTAGTTTTGCGGTTAATTTTTTAATTGATATTGAACCAAGACTTTCTAATGACATTAATGAAAAAGACATTTTGCAATTAGAAATTCTCACAGATTATCACGGGCAGTCTGGAGATGTAAGAGATGTCTTAGCAATTAGACTGGTTCAAAAATGGGAGATTGGCGTTTCTGCAAAAAATAATCATCGCGCGGTTAAGCATTCAAGACTTTCAAATGATATTGATTTTGGAGAAAAATGGATTGGAATTCAATCTTCAAAAACATATTTTGATGAAATAGAACCAATATTTACACATCTAAAGGAAATGCAAAAAGAGAGCAATCATACTAAAACATGGAAATCGTTAGGTGATTATCATTCAACAGTGTATGTACCTATCCTAAATGCATTTAAGAAAGAATTAAAGAAGATATATAATACAAATCCTTCTCATGTAGCTAGACAATTAGTTGAATACCTTGTAGGGAAAAAAGATTTTTATAAAGTTATAAAAGGGAAAAATACTGTAGAAATTCAAGCATATAATTTACATGGCACATTGAATCTTCCATTCGACAGTATTACTCCTAAATTCAATACCCCGAGAGTAAATTTGCCAAGTGAAATAATAGATATTTCATATAAAGAAAATTCAAAAACAACCTTAATTGTAAAGTTTAATTGTGGCTGGGAACTTTCTTTTAGAATTCACAACGCTAGTTCAAGAATTGAGCCGTCATTAAAATTTGATATTAATTTGCTAAGTGCCCCGAATTCCTTATTTATCAATAAACTTTCTATATTTTAATATTTATGGAGTAAAAATGAATATAATCTCTTTATTTTCAGGTGCTGGTGGCTTAGATAAAGGTTTTGAAGCTGCTGGGTTTGAAACTGTTTGGGCTAATGAATATGATAAAGATATTTGGGAAACTTTTGAGAAAAATTTCCCGAATACAAAATTAGACAGACGTTCTATTAGGGATGTTCCATTATCTGAAATTCCTGATTGTGATGGAATCATAGGTGGTCCTCCATGCCAAAGTTGGAGTGAAGCTGGAACCTTAAGAGGCATTGATGACAAACGGGGACAGTTATTTTTTGAATTTATAAGAATATTACGAGATAAAAAACCACTTTTCTTTCTTGCTGAAAATGTTTCTGGAATGCTGGCAACAAGGCATTCAAAAGCACTAAAAAATATCAAAGAGCTACTTGCAGATAGTGGCTATAATTTATCTTTTTCACTTTTGAACGCGGTTGATTACGGTGTTCCTCAAGATAGAAAAAGGGTGTTTTTTATAGGTACCAGAAAAGATTTAAACATTCAATTTGAATTCCCCAGCCCTCTAAAAAATAAAAGGGTTCTCAAGGATATTCTTTGGAAGATTAAGGATAATGTTCTTCCCGCAAAAGAAAAAAATTATACTAATGGAGAAAAATGCTCTTTACCGAATCATGAATATATGATTGGTGGCTTTTCAACGATTTATATGTCAAGGAATAGAGTCAGGGCTTGGGATGAACCGTCTTTTACAATTCAAGCAGGTGGTAGGCATGCTCCTATCCATCCTCAGGCACCTAAAATGGAGTTTATTGAGCAAAATAAGAGAATATTTGTACCCGGCAAGGAAAATCTATATAGACGCTTAAGTGTTAGAGAGTGTGCCAGGATACAAACATTTCCAGATGATTATATCTTTTACTACAAGAATGTGATGGCTGGATACAAAATGGTAGGAAATGCCGTTCCATGTAATTTGGCTTATTGTATAGCAAAGGCTATAAAAACACAAGTACAGAAGAAATCATTATGCCAGAATATGCTCCGTTCCGCCTAAGAATACTCTCAAATTATAACTACATATTGCCTGAGGGTAGCGAGATGCCTTTTATTTTTTTGTAGAGCGCGACGGCGTAGGAGTCGGTCATGCTTGAAATAAAGTCGAGGAGATTTAACAAGCGGAGATAAGTAATTGTAGTGCTTGTACTGTGATATTTTTCAGGGATAAGCTGCATCATTTTTTGACTGCGGTATGATGGTTTTTCATTTTCCGCGCAATCATTAATGGCGGCGGCGAAGGTATTTAGCAGACCTTCTGTGAGTTCAAAACCAGCAGCTTCGATTTCTACCGCGCGCTGGTAAGTATAAATATCGTCTATACTGCGTTTTTGGATTACTTTTAATGCTTCTTTTGAAGGGATTAAGTCAACTAAAGGCTGATTAAGTTCACCGGCTAAAATTTCATCATGATTTTTTATAAAAGCTTCAATAACTTCAGCAATCAATTTCCCGATAGCTTTGGCACGCATAAATTCTACTTTGAGTATCGGGTCGCTTAAAGAATCAATATCTTTTTCTAATGCTGGATTTTTAATAACATCCATAAAAAGTTTTTTAACTTCATCATAAGAAATAATTCCAAGCCTGTGTCCGTCTTCAAAATCAACAATTTGGTAAGAAATATCGTCAGCCGCTTCAACTAGGAATACTAAAGGATGACGGCACCAGGCATAGGCTTGACCGGATATTTTCTGCAAACCGGTATTTGCCGCGACCTTTGCGAATAAATCACGATCATCCTGGAAAAAATTGAATTTTTTATCACCGATTGTTGATAGTTTTTTTATGTTTATTGCTTCAACTGGATATTTAGCAAAAGTAGCGAGGGTTGCCGATGTAAGCTGCATCCCCCCATTATTATCAGGCATTTGCAGCTTTGCTAAGATTCTGAAGCCCTGAGCATTACCTTCGTAATTGACAATATCAGCCTGTTCTTTGTCCGTCATATCTTCAGCCATTGATTTGCCAATAACGGAGTGTCGGAACCAATCACGTATGGTCTCTTCGCCAGAGTGTCCCATTGGAGGATTACCGATGTCATGCGCCAAGCTGGCAGCGGCGACAATCGCGCCGATGTCACTGGGTTGAATCCCGGCAAGTTTGTATTTATCACAAATATATACGCCAACACCAGTGCCTAATGAACGCCCGATGCAGGCAACTTCCATACTGTGAGTCAAACGGGTACGAACATAATCATTTTCCGCTAATGGAAAGACTTGAGCTTTATCCTGCAAGCGCCGGAAAGCAGATGAAAAAGAGATGCGGTCAAAGTCCTGTTGAAAAGGCGAACGCCCGGGAGTGTGTACGTCTGGCTTGTCCTTGCCCAGACGTTGCGTAGAAAGTAATTGTTTCCAATCCATCATAATATAATTTCCTTAGCCAATTTCAAAATAATGTTCTTGAATTTCCGGTGTACGTTCAGCTATATTCGAGAGATGATCGCCGATTTTTTCAAGTTCAGCGAGCATTTCAATAAAGATAATGCCCACTACCGGATCACAGTTTCCTTTGCTGAGTCGCGAAACGTGACTCTTTTCAAATTTATCAACAAGTTTATTTATTTGTTTTTCGTCCTTCAAAGCGTTTTGCACACCATCCGGCAAACGTTTATTGAGAGAATTAATAACATTTTCAGCTTCATCTTGCAGTAATGTCCACAGCTTATCAATCTCAATTTTGCCGGATGCTGAAAGCTCTTGTTTCGTCTTTTTAAGGCGATATGTCAGAGCGATGATATTTTCAGTATGATCGGCAATTTTTTCCGCATCATTAGTACAGTGCATAAGC
>JAHOYW010000194.1 GCA_019038735.1 Victivallales bacterium
TTACACGCTCTAATGCAATTGATACGGCATGTACACTCTTAAGACCATTTTTCTTTATGAACTTACTAAGTTTTTTGCGGCTTTCTGTGTAAATTTTGATTGTTGTTTTTTCCATAATTAACCCTTTTGATTATTATATGTTATCATCGCTATAGTATGTTATAGTATATATATGATATGTTAAGAAATCAAATAAAAAAGTAGATTTTTGTAATATTTTTATTATATTAACATAAACAAAGAAGAGATAAATATATGATAATCATTGACAAACATATTAAAAATGCCCTTCACCAATGCCTTGGTGCAGATGCAAATTTGAGCCAGGCAAGTATTGCTAAATTCACAGGGATTCAACAACCAAGTATTAGCCGATGGATTTCGGGATTATCAAAACACATGGGAGATGACAACTGGTTTAAAATATTGCCTTATATTGAAAACTATTTACCGGATGGTTATGAGCCTAAAGATACGCAAGGGAGAAAAAAAATTTTTACTATTAATCAGAACTACCGTAATGTGAAAATTAATAGTCATAATAATAGTCATAATAGCGACACAACAGAAAAAACAAAAGACCCTCTTGAGGTTCTTTTATTGCGGTATTTTAGGACTTTAAAAAACGAGGGGGATAAACTGAAACTAATAGCTTCTGCTCAAGAAATGACCAATGATTGACGATAGAATAATAATTTAAAGTGCATTAATATTAAGAACAACCAGCTAGGCAATTAGCATAATTTATCACAGTATTGCACTAAACTATACAAAGAGGACATGATAAGGGTACAATAGAGAGTTTTTTGAGCTTGTTTTTTCTGGCTCCGGAGCAGAAGGTCATGAGTTCGAATCTCGTCGGGCGTACCATTTCTCAGACTCAAATACATGCTTATCGAACATAAATTACGACATTTTTAAGGATATTTAAATTTAGCAAGCCCTCGTGGAAGGCTTGCTAAAATTTAAACGTTTTATACACTGATCCTTTCAGGGATATGATTATTCCTAATTAGAAAACCTTATTGTCGCAATTTCAGCCTTACGCATTGGAACTGTTACAACACCATTAGAGAACTTAAGTTTCTCAACAATCTCTAGCTCTGCCATATTAACTTTAGTAGCTGATTTGAAAGGCAGTGTTGTCTTAATATTCGCTGAGATTGGTTCATCTGTGGTATTCCAGATACGCAGTACAGTTGCTTTGCCGTCTTCACTCTGACAGAGAGCTGACAGCATTACTTTGCCTTCAGGCTCAATCGTTACAAAAGACTGAGTCGGCGGAAGTTTTTTTGCAATATCCGAATGCGGCATATCCACATTGCCCGGTCCCTGGATGGCACGAACAGGAGTTTTGAAGTCGTATGCCTCAAGCATTACCTTACCCTCGCGCCAATCCCCACTGTGCGGACAAATTGAATAGTCGAATTCCAAGATTCCAAGTGAATATGTTCCGGGATATTTTTCAAACTCTTCCGGAGTCATATCTGTATTGGCATTTATATACGCTCGGTATGAACGCAGCAATGTCAAACTGACTGTACGGCTCGGATCATCCCAAACCGCATATTCACGCATGCCTTTGTTCAAAATCGCTAGACCAGACTTCTCGTCAGCCATATCGATGAAGTTATGCATCGGTTGAAAACGATAATCGCATTCGGTATTGTCGCCAATGTCCTTGGCGAGGAAATTTCTATGCTCCACCATAAACGGTGTTTCCACAGAAACATGATCTGTTTTCATACAGGTCGGAAACATCACAAATAAACGATGATCCTTGGCTCGATTATCAATTTTTGTCCTGATGTCCACGCGATGAGCACCTTTCTCCAGAGTAAGCCAGGTAGTAATCGGAATATCAACATTTTCTGTCGAACGATACCAGTCGCCAGCAGCTTCCTTTGGAACCGGCATATTTATATCAATACGGTAAACTCCGCGTTGAGAATTGGCTTCGTCCATTGTGATAATCGCATTCAACCCCAGACTGGTAACACACTGATTTCGTATAGCGGGCGAATCAAGATGCGGCCAGACACTGGTGGAAATACGGTCATCAAAATAATGCAGCTTTTCAAATACTCTGCCATTCTGTTTATCAGTAAGCGTAAAAGTTCCATTGGATTTGATGTCAATACGCAGAAATTCATTCTCCATGATGCCGCCGGGCTGGGCAATATCACGGTTTTCTTTGCCGGGTTGCGGATCAAACACATAACGAGGAGCCCGCTTGCGAATTACAAAACTCTGATAGCCCATCGGTGGCAAATCTACCGACATCAAAATGCGATGACGCTTTACGTCTATCTTTGATGAGCCGCTTTCAATAGTCTCCATACCTATTTCAAGTGCCTGAACATCAAAAAGGTCAGGATACACAAAACTCGGTCGGTGAGCCCTGATAATTCTCTGTCTTGAAATCAGCCACCGGCAAATCGAGTACTAAAGATTGAACTCCGCTGCGTTTTTGTGCCAGCGTATTAAAAAGAGTCAAGCTCTGATCATTTTCTTTGCAACACGAACGGTCAATTCGACACCAAATATCCTCAATCGCCCGTTTACCGATTTCTTCTGAAACCGTGCGGACCTGACGAAAACGGTAATCCATATCATCCTGAACAGAATCTATCGCGGCTCCGCAGATAGAATCGTGTGAATGATTCTTCAGCAGAGTCAACCAGGCATCATCAAGAACTTTGCGCGGGTATTCCGCTCCCAGTGCCGCAGCAAAAGATGTCAGTGGCTCAGCAACGAGAATAAGCGATGTCTCAGCCTGTTCATTCAGTATCTTTTTTTAACCCGTGCCGACGTAATCATTGAATAGAGTCCATTCCAACCATACTCAACAAGAGGATGACGAACTTCCCCCTCGGTTAAATGCAAATCAACGCCCTTGACTTCCTCAGTGATTGCCTCAATAAATTCATCCATCGAAGAATGAACTATTTCGGTGTCTTCGAGAACATTATTCAGTTTAGCAATAAACTCCACCTGTCCCGGCCAAGGGGAAGCATTGTCATCTATATCAAGACCAACAACATGCTTGCCTATTGACTGTTTATATGCCTGTTTACGGAATATTTCATATTTTTCCAGAAGAAATCCCTTATCATCGGGAATTTCAGCACTGTCGCAAAGTGATTTGAACGGCATTTCGCAAAGCTCCGTATCCGCCATGTGAACCGGAATATCTTTAGCAATATATTGCCCGCCCAGGCTTTTGAGCTGGTCGCCGCTACTGCCGCGGACAATTGGTTTTATCGCAAAGTATGACCAGTTTGCTCTAGTAACTTCATCAAAACCGCGAACCAAAAGCACGCGTGAACCGTCCGGTGAATCCCAATACCCGACCGGCGGTACTTGGTGTCGATTCGTGCCGCGATAGAAAAAAGCCTCATTCATCCCGAAACCACGATATATCTGCGGCATCTGGGCAGGCTGACCGTAGCTGGTGGCATTGAAGCCTGACTGCATTGGACTACCGAATTCTTTTGAAACGCGACGCCCAATGAGGTGATTACGCACCGTTGCTTCAGGAGAAACAAGATTCATATCCGGCAGAGTGTACCAACTTACCATGGAAGTTCGACCTTGTTCAAAGAGTTTCTTTAAGCGTTCTCAGGACGAACCGACAGATAATCCTCAAGTACCACCGAACCGCCATCTAAGATAAAATGCCGGTAATCAGGATTATTCTCAAGCTTATCCATCATATCATCAATCAGCTCCGCCAGTCGAATTTTGGACTGTTCGGCAGTAAAACGCCATTCACGATCCCAATGCGTACCGCAAATCACATGTACCTTGTACTTTTCTTCGCCTTTTGCCGGCAGAGTGAAACCTTCATTGTTCTTTGTTGTTTTTTTCACTTTTTTTACTTCCTTTTTTGTTTTGTTCAGATATTTATCAATATCCTTGTTAGTTGATTTATTAACATTTGGATGCTGAATCACGGATAACTAATTCTACATCCAAAACAATCTCTTTTAATTCAGCCGGGCTCTTGCCCTCAATTTTATCTATCAAAATCTCTCCGGCTGCCTTTCCTATCTCATACTTAGGTTGAGAAACAGTAGTCAATGGAACGCCAATCATAGAAGAAATCGGCAAATCGTCAAAGCCGACGATTGCGATGTCTTCAGGCACCCGCAGACCCAGTTCCTCAATTCTTTTAATAACTCCTATGGCAATATAATCATTTACGCAGAAAACTGCTGTTGGTTTGTCCTTTAGATTTAGTAGATATTCAATTTCCCCGTGCCATCCGCATTCGTCAATTTCCCTGCCCATATTTTTCAATGCAACATTATGGGGAATATCTACAATCAAGCTCTTGTCATAAGTTATTCCTGCCTGTGCTAAGGCTTGTCGATAACCATCCAAACGACCAGCGACAGTACTGGCTTCCATACAAGCGATAAAGCCAATCCGTTTATGACCCAGATCAGTCAAATGTTTCACCGCCAGAAAGCCTCCTTTGACATTATCCACTACAACATAATCAGTTTTTATATCGCTAAAAAACCTGTCTATCAGAACAAAGGGATAGTTATGCTGCTTCAATTTGGATATTTCCTCAGCATTATCGTTTCTAGAGAAAGGATATATAATAGCTCCAGAAGCATTAGTATCATCCAGCATCCGTATATTTTCCGTTTCTTTCTCAATAGAGCAACCAGAATTGGAAACAATTACGCGGTAGCCTTTTTCTTTTGCCGCGTCTTCGACTCCCCTGCATATTTCGGAAATAAGAAAATCGTTTATATTTTGGACAATAAAACTAATTATTTTCGCACTGTTTTTCTTCTCTTTTTTGCTGATTGTTTTTTTTACAAAAGTTCCTCTGCCTTGTTCTTTATAAAGAATGCCTTCCTGAACCAAATCCGTTACAGCACGAACAACCGTGTGTTTACTGACATTAAAAATACCAGGCATTTGCCGCTCCGATGGAATAGCATGACCAAGCTTATATTCTCTGTTTTTAATCTTCTGCCGGAGTATCTGCTTTAACTGCTCATACTTGGGCATATATGAATCTGAACTAATCTTTTCTAACATTATCTTCCCATGCTGTTAAAAATAATTAATGCACTGGTGCACCGGCGCACTTTGTCTAAAAAAAATATCGTTAAACAAGAGCATACTATATCATTGGAGCTTTGTCAAGTGAGATCTAACAAAAGCAGCGACAAAAAATCAAAAAAATGTTATTGTTTGATTATTTTGAAACTCCAGTTCATGTTTTTTGCGAAATCTTTGAGTATGTTTTCATCTGCATTGTAAGATATTGCCAAATGATGTGTGCCGCCGAGCTTGCTGTAGGCTGTTAGAAAATCAGCTATCGGCATTGTTGGCTCAAACCAGCCGCGAATCGAGTCCTTTAACTCTTCTTTGCCCTGAGTATCGCAAACTTCTATTGGAGCAACTATCAGAGTATAAGTTTCATTTGGACCGGGAGCAATATTTATTAAATATGCCGCGCCGGGCTTTAAACAGCCAGCTACGAATACTGGATTACCAGCATCAGTATATGGAAAAGGTCTTTCACATAAAATTGGTTTTTTTGCACACAAATCAGTATTTATTTCACCCATGTGACTTAGAAAAATCTTGTTGCCTTTCCAATCCGGGCAAAACATTTCGGAAAAAGTTGTTTCAGGGAAAGCAGTAGCTAAAGTCGCGACTAAGGCAGCGGTCAAAACATCGCCCTCACCGGCGTAGCCTTTGCCTTCAGTCATTGCTTTTGATGCTTCAAGAAAAGGCATGACCGGAATACCAAAAGCTTTAGTAATATTGAGGAAATTCACCGTAAAGGCATCAAGTTTTTCACTGTTCAGCCAGTTTCTTACCACCAAGCTGCTTAAGGCTGTATCCCGCATTGCCTGTTCGGAGTATTCCCCGGAAACAAAGCTTTCGATATTACTTTGGATTTCCGCATCAATCGCTTCATCCGAAACATCAGCTAAAAGTGTTTTTAATTTTTCACTGTCAAGAGAGATGACATCCATACCAATAGTTTTCTTGAGCACGTCAAAAGCTATCGCAAAATCACCCATCCCGGCAAAAGGTTTACCAATAATCCCGACCTGCGCTTTGCGCATGGCACTGCTCATCCGACAAGCTTTTAAATGCGTCAAAGTACGGTCAATAACATCTGATTCCTGCCAGTGACCTGCTTCAATCATGAAATTTTTACCGTTGCGGATCAAAAGATTGCACATGTCTTGAACACCGTGAATACCATGATTATACATGATTGCGTCACTTGTCTGTTCAAAACCAAACTCAAAGTCCTGTGTTGTGTCTAGGATTACAATAGGCAAAGCAGTTTGAGCTAAGGCTTCCGCTGATTCCAAGGATGGCGAATAGGCTAAATGTAAAGTAACAATAGCGTCAACTTGAGCTTCTTCAAAATCTTTTACAGCTCCAGCAAATTCAGCTTTTAAACGGCACGGTGAAGCCATAATAACTTCAATACCGCGTTTTTCGTATTCCGTGTTAATTGTCGCGGCAAATGCATCAACTTGTGGGCGTGTGTCAGCAAAACTGTCATCATAAAGTTTCAACCACAGCGGCAAAAGGCCAATTTTCATTTTACTCATATTTTTATCCCTGTAACTAAGTCATTAATATTATTATAGAAAAAATCCTCTATTTCTTTAGTGCTTAACGCAACCTTTTGCGCGGCTTTTTTTACGCCACGCAACTGCTCATAAAAGAATGTAGTGAATTGAACTACTTTGTTCGCATCGTAAATTGTCGAACCAATTGCATAATCTTCACCCATTAAATAAGCGTACTGATTATTTATTTCTACTGATTTCCCTCGCAACAAAGCAATCGGAACGTCACTGCCGAAGACAATTCGTTCACGCGGAAAATTATTAAAGGCATACTCAAGCACGCCCGGGTGATTGACCATTGCGGTATCTATGTATGCATTGTCGCATTTGCTGATTTTATCCAGAAAACCAATGACATTATTCATAAAATAAGCTCGCCCGATATGTGCAAAAATAATTTTAGCATTGGGGTAACGCTGACATATCTCGACCATTTGTTCTTGATTACTAGGATCGGCTAAACGTGCGGCTTTTGGAATATGCAAAGTTATCGCTAATCCTTTTTCGTTGGCGAACTCCATTTGCTCCGGCGATAACATATCAAAAATCGTTACCGCTTCGTAATCCATCCAATCAACGAAATTTCGATATGGCTTGTAACCAATTAGACCATAGTCGTTTATTCGATGTTTGATAGTTTCGATTTTGTCTTTGGGTGAAACCAGTGCCATGCCGAAAATTCTTTTGTTATCGGCGATTTTTCCAGTATATTTACTGGCGGCTTCCAAATCTGCTTCGGTATCCGGGGTACCGAAACAATTCATGCTAAATTCCTGATCCGGCAATAAAACATCAACTATTTCCAGGCATTGTTCAAGCGTAAAAGTACCGTTAAATTTTTGATAACAACTTTTTCCCGGCAATTTATAATCCGGCTTAAAATTGTTTTCATCAAAAACATGAACGTGCGAATCAAATATTTTTTCCGGCAGCCAGTCACGAAATTCTTTTTCGTAAATACTCCGGTCACTCTCGTTAAAAACTGTCTCGATATTCATATTATTTAAGTCCTTCGACAAATATTTTAATCTTCCGCAATGCTTCTTGGAGTTCTTCCATAGAAGTCGCGTAACAACAGCGAATATAACCTTCGCCGCAAGCACCAAAAGCAGTTCCCGGAACTACTGCTACTCTTTGTTCTTCGAGCAATTGTTTCGCAAAATCCATTGACGAAAGACCCGTGCTTTTTATTGACGGGAAGAGATAAAACGCTCCTTTGGGATTAAGGCACTCTAATCCTATATCATTAAATCCTTTGACCATTACATCACGGCGTTGTTCATATTCCTGACGCATTTTTTCCATTGGCTCCATGCCGCTTTTCAAAGCTTCTTCCGCGGCTCTTTGCGCCATAATTGGAGCACACAAAATAGTATATTGATGAATTTTGTTCATTGCAGCGATAATTTCAACAGGTCCGCAAGCATAACCAATACGGAAACCGGTCATTGCGAAAGCTTTAGAAAAACCGTGCAAAAATACGGTTCTCTCCCGCATGCCGGGTAATGAAGCGATTGTCGGCAGACGTTCTATATAGCTTAATTCAGAATATATCTCATCTGTGAAAACAATTAAATCATTTTCTATAGCTATTTCTGCTATTTCCTTCATTTGCTCCATGTTGAGCGTAGCTCCGGTTGGATTGCAAGGGAAATTAAGCATTAATATTTTAGATTTTGCTGTAATTTTCTCTCTTAATTGTTTAATATCCAGCGAAAATTCCGTTTCCGCGGTATTCTCAATTAATACCGGAATACCGTGAGTTAATTGTATTTCAGCATTATAAGAAACATAGCAGGGCTCGCTGTAAATAACTTCATCGCCGGGATTGACCAAGGCGCGCATAGCTAAATCCATAGCTTCACTTACCCCGACAGTTATCAGGCATTCAGTTTTCGGACAATATTGGACTCCGTAATCTTTGTCTATATATTTACAGATTTCTTCACGCAAAGACATTAAGCCTTGATTTGAAGTATAGCTTGTTTGTCCTTTATTCAAAGAAGTTATAACTGCTTCACGGATTGATTCAGGAGTTGCAAAATCAGGTTCGCCGACACCTAAAGAAATTACATCATCGCAGCCAATCACCAAATCAAAGAATTCCCTGATTCCGCTTTTAGACATTTTTTGTACATGACTAGCTATTTTGTTGTTTAAATCTTTCATAATTTTCTTCTTTTTGTTAATGTTTTTTATATATTCCCACGCCGATTCCAGCCATGATTGCCGCGCCTTTTGCTCCGGCATGCTGTGAACCAACACTTAATTTTATGCCTGTTATTTCTTCAACAACTTGCGGCCAAATAGGACTTTTCGATGGTCCTCCGACCATTACTGCGCTATTAAATTTTATTCCTTTTTCGGCAAGAGTTTTTAGCTTTTCGTTAAGCAATACCGCTGCTCCTTCCATTACTGCGCGACTGATATTTTCGCGACTGGCGTTAATTGTAGCTGGAGTTTCGCGCAAATCTATTTTTAATCCATCCGCTCCGGGACTGGCGTTTGCCGCGAGTTCGTTAAAAATTTCATACTTATTTTTGCCCGGCGCGATGAGATTATCAATATACCAGTCTATCGCGCGTCCAATATACGGCACCGAGAAAATTGCTCCCCAGTATCCGCCTTCTGGGGCTAGAAATGGATCACATAATAATTCAAGATCAATGATTTTTTGACGGTCGTTTTCGGGTAAAAATCCCACCCATGAAGTGCCGCAGGAAAGCATAAGCTGCCCTGGTTCACATACGCCGAGCGCGCGAGCCGCTGCCGGATGATCAAAACTTCCGGTAATAATTTTAGTAGAAGCGGAAAGCCCGGTATCAGCTAATGCCTGTGCGTTTAAATTGCCCGCGCAATATGCGCTTGGAACTAATTTAGAAAGTTTATTTTCTTCAATATTCAATAAATCCAGAAATTTCCGGCAATAAGTATAAGTTGTTTCTTCTTGCAGAATCGAAGTTGCTGCGGTTGAATAGTCCAGCAGCCATTGTCCGGTAAAACGAAACAGTAGCCAGTCGGAATTCATGCAGTAGTGCTCGGCACTACGGTAAAGTTCCGGTTTGTTTTCCTGCAACCACGCCAAGTGCCCGAGTGGAAAGCTGTCAACACAGGGCCAGCCACTAATTTGCCTGACCTCAGCAACAGATAAATTTGCCAAAGTTTGAGGAGTATTCTGCGTGGCGCGCTGATCCATCCAGTTGATGATATTACATAAGGGCTTGCCGTCTGCGTTTGTCAGTAGAGTATTGCCGGAAGCCGCCGCCATCGCCAAAGCTTTAATTTCCCCCGGGACATTTGTCGCCAGTTCCTTAATCACCGCACAGACAGCTTGATAATGTTCCTCCGGGTCTGTTTCAAACCAGCCGTTCTCAGGTTCTATTAAACAAGTATTCTTAGAGGCTTCGACAATAATATTGCCATCTTGATCCATGACCACGCCTTTAATCGCGGTCGTGCCCAAATCCAAGCCTATCAAGAACTTTCTGTTAGATTTTTCATTCATTCTTTTATATATCCGATTTTTATAAAATCTCACCAAAATCCTGATTTTCAAGTTAATTTTAATTAAATATTTTTAAAATCGACTCAAATACTTTAGAAATTAGTTCAAGCGTTACTATTGCATTTTTGAACCTAATTTTATTTCTTTGTCCACAATCTTAAACCGTTTTTATAAAACAGAGCGTCAAGCACTTCTTTTGCAAAACATTCCGTGTACCAACCTTTCGTTATTTTCTCAGACAGGACAATTGCCGCGCTACGCTTCGCCATCTGTAATGCGCCCCAGGATGCTTCAGGATTCAATGTATCGCCTCCAAACGCAATTATTTTAG
>JAHOYW010000204.1 GCA_019038735.1 Victivallales bacterium
ATGTACAGGTCCGGCGGAATACGCGGATCGATATGTTTCTCCAGATTCAGGTAGTGTAAAAATGGCTATGGCATATAGCGGAATGTTGAACGCGGGCTTAGCGGTTGTCGCTAAGCGCCGGATTAACGCTGACACGGTGGAATCATCACATTTGGTTGGTGATGTTGCCGACAAGGTTTGTGTAATTACAGATGACCTTACTTCTACTGCTGGCACTCTTTGCGCGGCGGCGGATATTTTAAAGAAAGCCGGAGCCGCTAAAATTTATGTTGTCGTTTCACATTGCCTCTTGAATGATAAAGGCAAGAAGAAGTTAATGAGCGATACTAATATTGAACAACTTATCACTACTGACGGAGTGCCACGTATGGATGATCTTGATGGGAAAATCAAGATTTTAAGTGTTGCGCCACTTCTCGGTGAAGCTATAAGACGTATTCATCAGGGAAGATCAGTGTCTTCTCTTTTTAGAATGAAAGAATAACTCAATCATACTTAATAATAACAAAAAGGAAAGGAAGTGTATGAGTAGCAAAACAAACTATGAACTCGCAGTTGAGTCGCGCAGTGAACTGGGAACAGGTGCAGTGCGACGGGCTAGAAAAGTTGGAAAGATTCCAGCTGTCATGTATAGCCGGGGTGCAGAATCCGCACCTTTATTCGTGGATGCAAAAGAGTGGGAATCTCTCTCTAGGCACGACTTTAATCTGTTGACTTTGCTTAACGGCAAAAAGAAAACAGCTGCTGTCGTAAAAGAAATTCAGCACAACTATTTGAAAGCTTATGTTGTACATATTGATTTTCAAGAAGTTAAGATGGATGAGAAAATTACTGCATCAATACCAATCAGAGCGGCTCATGGCGAGGCTGCCGGTGTATCTAAAGGCGGTATTTTCGAACAGTCAATTTATGAAATCGAAATCAACTGTCTCCCTGGCGATCTGCCGGAACATTTCGAAGCGGATATTACTGCTTTGGAAATTGGCGATGCATTACATGTCGAAGAAATTACATTGCCGGCAAATGTTGAGTTGATTACAGATCCTAAGCTTGTCATTTTCCATGTTTCTAAACCAGTGGCGGAAGAAGTTGCTGTAGCTGAAGAAGCAGAAGAAGGTGCGGAAGGTGAAGCAGCTGAAGCAAGTGAAGCAAGTGAAGCAAGTGAAGAAGCAGCAGAGTAAATAATTTTTAGCTAAGGATTGTTAATGAGCGGTTTGTCTAATCAAATCAGTTTGATTGTTGGTTTGGGGAATCCCGGGCTGGAATACGAAAAGACCAGACATAATGTCGGTTTTGACGCGACTTCAGCATTTATGACATCCTTAGGTGTAAATTTCAGTAAGCAGGATAAATACAACAGCGTTTATTGGGAAGGGCGTTTTAAGGGGCGCAATTTATTGGTTCAGCATCCGCATACTTTTATGAATTTAAGCGGGAAAGCGGTAGCAGCTTTAGCCAGAAACAAAGAAATTCTCCCTGCGGAAATCATCGTAGTATATGATGATATGGATTTGCCCTTGGGCAAGATTAGAATTCGTAAGAGCGGCAGCAGTGCAGGACACCGCGGTGTTGAATCGCTTATCGAGCATCTTGGAACTGCAAAGTTTTCGAGATTGCGAATCGGAATCGGTCGTGCCCAGGCTGAGACAGTTGATTATGTATTAGCTAAGTTCGAAACAGATGAACAAGTGGTACTTGATGAAGTGTTGAAAGCAAGTATAAACGCATTAACTTTAAGCTTGACTCGTGGAGTCGGATATGCTATGAATAATTTCAACAGCATAAACCACGAGCAGGAAAAAACTAATAAAGCCGATTGAAAAGTCGGAATCATATTAATGATGGAGGTAAAAGTTTGAAAAAGTACGAAGCAATATTCATTTTGGATATTAGAAAAGTTGAAGATGAAGGTACTGTAATCAGTAGTGAAATTGAAACTTTAATCAAAAAATGGGGCGGAGAAATGATTAAGTCAATTTCTCTGGGTCGTCGTCAGTTTGCTTATGAAATGAAAAAACGCAAAGGCGGAATTTACTGGAATTATGTATTTACTGCTGAGCCGGACAAAGTTAAAGCACTCAAAGAGAATTTTCTCCTTGATGAGCGCGTATTGCGCAATATGATTATTAATTTTGACCGTCCAGCTGTCGAAAAGAGCTCTGCAACAGCTCCACTCGCGGAAGTTCCAACAGAAGAATAAGTAAATTAAAATATCTGGTTTTGAAAAAAAGCCAAAGGAGAATCTAAATGGCATCATTAAATAAAGTGTTTTTACTCGGAAACTTAACTCGAGTGCCGGAATTGAGATACACTCCAAGCGGCGCTGCTGTCTGTGAATTCGGTCTGGCCGTGAATCGTAAATATGTATCGAATGGTCAGGAAAAAGATGAAACCTGCTTCGTTAATATTGTGGTTTGGGGGAAACAGGGTGAATCATGTCAGAAATATCTGGAAAAAGGGTCTGCCGCAATGATTGAAGGACGTTTGCAGTTCGATCAGTGGGATGACCGTGATACCGGTAAAAAACGTTCTACTTTGCGTGTTGTCGCCGAACGGGTGCAGTTTCTCGGCGGTCGGCGTGAAGGTGGACAGCAGGGAACTTATCAAGCTCCGCAACAGCAGAGTAATGCTTATCAGGCTCCGTCGCAAAGCGCAGCGGCTCCGGCAGCAACTCCGGCAGCAACTCCGGCAGCAACTCCGGCAGCAACTCCGGCAGCGGCTCCGGCACAGGAAACTAATGGTTTTCCGGCAATGCCGAATGATGCTTTTCAGGTTAATAATGATGCTGAAGATGATATTCCATTTTAGACAAACTAGATACTATTAATAATATTAATTAAAAAATAGGAAAGTAAAAAATGCAAAGAACTAAAACACGTAGAAAAAAGAGAGTAAGCAAACCAAAGATTTGCCGCTTTTGTGAATCACAGATTCATTACATTGATTATCTGGATGCGGATACACTCCGTAAATTCCAGACCGAAAAAGGTAAGATTTTACCTCGTCGTATTACTGGCACTTGTCTTCTGCATCAAAAAATGCTTGGTGTCGCAATCAAACGTGCTAGAATTATTAGCTTGGTACTATAATTAGGAGATTCTTATCAATGGCAAATCAAAAATATATTTTACTCGAAGATGTCGCTGATCTTGGACTCGCTGGGAGTGAGGTTTCAGTTTCTGCAGGTTATGCTAGAAATTATCTCATCCCAAAAGGTTTGGTTACTAAATTAACCCCTGGAACAGAGAAAATGCTTGCTGCCCGTAAAGAGCAGACTGAAGCACGTCGCGCTAAAGAACTATCAGAAATTGAAGCTTTGGCGGCGAAACTTAATGAAGTTGAATTAGCATTTACAATGCAGGCTTCTGAAGACGAGCAATTGTTCGGTTCAGTTAGCGCGCGTAATATTGTTGAACAACTCGCAGAACAAGATATTGCAGTTAAACATCAACAAGTTAAACTTGATGATGCAATCAAAGAACTTGGTTCTTTTGAAATAGTGATTGCTCTCGGACACGATGTTGCAGCAACGATAAAAGTAAAAATAGACCGCGTGCAGGCGTAGGGACTAATAATAGAAGTTATGGTCAATATAAAAAGCAATGAAGGAGCATCAGCTTCGGCTGTAAATGAACGTCCTCAGCCTCATAATCTTGAGGTTGAAAGGGCGGTTCTGGCAGCTATGCTACGCGAGCCACAGCCATGTGTGGATATGGTTATAGAACAGCTTCACTCTGCTGACGCGTTCTATTCTCATATTCATCGTGAAGTGTTTAAGGCGATTGATACGATTTATAATCACTCTGATTTGGGTGTTGATCTAATTTCTGTTGCGCATCAGCTGGCAAAAAATGGTACTTTGGAAGATATTGGCGGAGAGATTTTTCTTGCTGAACTTTATAATTCAATTGCCACGACCGCCAATCTTGAAAGCTGGTGCAGTATTACTCGGGAATTTTTCACCCTGCGTAATATGATTAATGTTTGCAGTGAATCATTACTTAAATGTTATGACGACTCAATAAGTGCCAAGGAATTGATAGATCAGATCGAAGGCGATCTTTTTAGTGTTCGTAATGTTACAAGTCGTTCAGATGTTGTAACCCTTAAAGAGACTCTGGGAGAAACTTTTAAAAATATCCAGGCATTGATTAATGGTGAAGTGGAAATAGGGATTCCGACCGGTTTGCCTGATCTTGATAAAATGATCGGGGGAATGAAGCCCGGAGAGATGTTTGTCCTGGGAGCTAGACCGTCAATCGGTAAAACTTCATTGGCATTGAATTTGATTCGTAATGTCGCGATACAGACAAGCAATCCTCGCTCAGTTGCGTTTTTTAGTTTGGAAATGACTTCCGAACAAATTGCGCGCCGTTTGATTTGTACTGAAGCACGGATACCTGAATCTAGATTTTTTGACGGTTCTTTTAAACATAATGAGATGACAAAGTTGACTCAAGCCGTTGCAGCTTTACAAGATGCAAAAATATTTATTGACCCTACAGGCGGTTTGACAATCGCCGAATTGCGGGCAAAAGCCCGTCGTCTTAAAATGATGCATGGTATAGATTTTATCGCAATTGACTATTTGCAGTTGATGAAGGCTGACGGACGAATTGATAATCGTCAGCAGGAAGTTGCTGAAATCTCATCAGGTATCAAAAAACTTGCTAAAGAATTAAATATACCGATTTTGGTATTGGCACAGCTCAACCGTGAAGTTGAAAAAACTGCCGGGGCATCAGCTAGACCAAGACTGAGTCATTTACGCGAATCCGGTTCAATTGAACAGGACGCTGATATTGTAAGTTTCCTGCATCGTGATCGGGATGAGGCAAAATCAATTGACGCAAGACAGGATAGTGAAGGATTGGATGCTGAACTTATACTGGAAAAAAATCGTAATGGACAAACTGGAGTTGTAAAAATGAAATTCTTTCCATCGCGAATGGAGTTTGTCAACGTTAAATATACTGCTAGAGATCGTCCAGCTAGTGACGCTTAATCAAAAGGGATTGTTATTATTGTGAATAAGCTATTAATTTTGTGGCTGACAGCTTGTTGCGTATGTAGTTTTACGCTGAATGCCGCCACTATAAAAAGCATAAAGTTTGATCAGCAGGGTGGTTATTCTTTCCCTGAAAAAATGCTTTTATTTAATATGCAGCAGAAAGTTGGCAAAGTATATGATAAAAATACCCTTAATGAAGATATTAAACGTCTTTATGGTCTAGGCTTTTTTGATGACGTAGTTTCTGAAGTAAAAAGTATTGCCGGAGATAGTGTCGAAATCATCGTCAAGGCTAAGGTCAAACCGCGGGTTGACAAGATTCTTTTCAAAGGCAATAAAAAATTTAAAACCAAAGAACTCAGAAGCAATGTGGTGCTTGACTCTGGAATGCCTCTGAATGATAATAAATTACGAGTCAGTGCCAATAGGATACGGGCTTTCTATAAGAGTAAAGGATATAATGACGTGCTGGTTGCGCCGAATCTGAAAAGCATCGGCGCAAATAAAATAGATGTTATCTTCAATATAAAAGAAAATCTTCGTCTGAAAATCAATAATATAACTTTTACCGGAGCAACAGTTTTTTCTAGCTGGAAGCTTAAAGGCGCGATTGCTAACAGGCATTCATATTTGAGCCGATTCCTTGAAATAGGTTTGCTGGAACGCAACGAAATGGGAAAAGACAAGGTGCGTTTACGTAAACTTTACTGGAGCGAGGGATACCTTGACTTCAAAGTCAAAGATATTAAAATAACTGACGAAAAAAATGATCCTGAGTATGTTGATATTAATTTTGATCTTTATGAGGGCAAGCCCTATAAAATGGGCAAAATTACCATTCTTGGAAACAAAGTTTTTAAAACTCAGGAACTTTTGCCTTTGATGCGTATCAGAAAGGGTATGATCTATGATGATGAACTGGTTAAAAGATCTATAGAGATGATTCAAAACGCCTATGAATCATTAGGTTATACGAACATTGCTTGCCGTGAAGTGCGTTTGGCGGATTTTAAAACTCATAAGGTTAATATGCAACTCGTACTTAACGAGGGACGCAAATTTACTATTAACCGTGTGATTATAAGCGGTAATAACATTACTAAAGATAATGTTATTCGTCGTGAACTGGTGATTCAACCCGGTGATCCTTTGGATAAAAATCGTATCAAAGCGAGTAAAGAACGTTTGATGGGAATGGGATACTTCAAAAAAGTTGAAGCTGTTACGGTTAACTCAAATGATTTCAATAAGAAAAATGTAGCCTTTGAAGTTGAAGAAAAACCAGCATATCAATTTAAAGTTGGTGGTGGTGTCTCAAGTTACTATTCTTTGGTTGGCATGGGTGAGATTGTCAGTAATAACTTTGATATTACCAATCCTGAAAACTACTTTAGAGGTGGCGGACAGCGCATACGTTTACAGGGAATGGTGGGTATTGAACGTAATAGTTTGAACTTTGATTTTGTTGAACCATGGCTGTTTGATATTCCTCTACGTTTATCTGTCAACGGCTACTGGAATACAGTTGTGTATCCAAACTGGAATGAAACCCGTTTGGGATTTAGAACCACACTGACTAAAAAAGTGTTTGACGATTTTACCAATGCTACAGTCGGCTATAAATTTGAGAATGTTAATGTTTTCAATATGGATCGTGACAAATCAGCAGAGTTGCGTTCCAATGAGGGACGACAATATGTCAGCCAATTTTCTTTGCTGATTAATCGTGATACTAGAGACAGTATGTTTAATCCAACTTCTGGATATAATTTAAACGCGACTGGCGCGCTGGCGATGAAAGGTCTTGGCTCAAGCACTAATTTTTACCGTTTGGAACTTAAAGGCAGCCATTACTGGTCATTGCTTGACAAGGCACTTATTTTCCAGGCTGGAGCAAAGGTTGGTACGATTGCCCGTTTTAATCAAAAAAACGAGGCTCCAATATTTGAAAGATATTTTCTCGGTGGTGGTGAAACTATTCGTGGTTTCCCTTACCGCTCTGTCTCGCCGACGGATGTAAATAATGATCCGCTTGGCGGACAAACGATGTTGATGCTTACCGCGACAATGACGCATCCTATTTATAAATTTGTTCGTGGAGCAATCTTCGTTGATGCCGGTTCTGCCTGGAAAAATTCATTTTCAATGAATATGGGTAAAATGAATCTTGGTGCTGGATATGGTTTGCGTATCAAGGTGCCGTACTTACAAGCTCCGATTCAACTTGATTTAGCGTATCCAATTGTTTCCACTGTAGACGGACTTGAGAAAAAAGTACGTTTCCATTTCAATATGGGATTTACCTGGTAAAGAGGATATTCATCATGTCTGAAAAAGAACAAAAAATCGAATTTCCAACTAATTGGAGTTATCGAATTATCACTGAAGCGGCAAATAAGGACTGCTGTGCCGCGATAGATGAGCTGTTGAAAGCTTACGGAATCAAAGCGAAGCTGGAGAAAAAAGACAAATCATCCAGTGGCAAATATCAAGCCTACAGAGTTCAAGTAGTTTTCGAATCCCAGAAAATGATGAACGAATTAAGCTCCAAACTTTCAGCGATTGATGGTGTAAAATTTATGCTTTAAAAGCAGGTGTAAGATGAGAATAAGTATTATTTGTACAGGAACCGAGTTGCTGAAAGGAACTACGGTAAACACTAATTTGGCTTTTATTGGTCAAGAACTTAGTGAAGCTGGACTTGTGCCGATTAGAGCTCTTGTTGTCGGTGATAGCCTTGAAGATTTACGTCAAGCACTTGAGAGTGTGGTGGCTGATTCTGATATAATTATTACTACCGGCGGCTTAGGTCCGACGCGTGATGATCTTACTCGCGATGTCGTTTGTGATTTTCTCAATCTTAAACTACACAGGGATTCCGAGATAGAAGCTGATTTATCGCGACGTTGGGCTAAACGCTATTCGACTTCGCCAAACGAAGATTATTTATTGCAGGCTAATGTTCCTGAAAGTTCAATAGTTCTAAAAAATAATATTGGTACGGCTCCGGGACTGTGGATAAAAGGCGCAACAAAAGTTATATTATTACCCGGACCGCCGAATGAATTAAATCCAATGTTTCAAAATGAAGCTATGCCGCTTTTGAAAAAACTTGTCGGCAAGGCATGTTTTACCGCAAGCTTTATGATAGCATCAATATCCGAATTAGTAGTGCAGGAGAAAATTGAAGCATTGTTTGAAGGCTTACCTGTCTCTCTGGCATATTGTTCCTCTATTGAGGGCGTGAAAGTATTTTTCAGCGGCGAGAACGAGGATTTAATTAAAGAGAAGGCAGAGGACGCCAAAAAGCTTTTCGGGGATGCTGTTTTAGCGGATAATCGACTATCTCTGGTTCAAGAAGTTTCTGAACGCTTGAGAGGGCAGGGCTATACTCTGGGGACGGCTGAATCATGTACAGGCGGTATGATCGCGGCGGCGATAACAGATTTACCTGGCTCGTCGCAAATCTTTTCCGGTTCAATAATATCCTACAGCAATGCTGTCAAAACAAAACTCTTAGGCGTTCCGCAGGAAGTTCTCGATACCTACGGAGCGGTTAGTGCTGAATGTGTGAGTGCTATGGTTTTAGGAGTAGCGAAAGCTCTTGATGCAGATGCCGCGATAGCGGTCAGCGGGATTGCCGGACCGGATGGAGGAACGGAAGAAAAACCTGTAGGTCTAATTTATATAGCGGCGTTGCTGCATGATAAAGTCATTGTCGAAAAACACATTTTTTCGGGAAATCGAGAGTCAATCCGCAATCGCGCGAAAGTCAAAGCTCTATTAATGCTCCGGGAATTGCTCCTGAAAAAATAAAAAATCCGTGAATTTTCCCACGGATTTAATGTTTTTTAGTCAAATTAACTTATTTATTAGTAAGGCGTTGAGCAAGTCTGTTCATCATCATATTCATAACTGTTATGATATTTGAGTTTTGCCCTGTGCCGGATGCTATTAGTTTTACTTTTCCTGTTTTAGTGTCAAAAACACGGATAGTGAAATTAATAGTAGCAACATCTATTGATGCGGTTTTGGGACCTATAACTTTTTCAAGGTCAACGTTAGGATACAGCGGTATCAGGGAAGGACAGGCGTATGCCTCATACAGACGATGTGAAATTCCCAGATCACCCATAAGTCCATTATAATAACGTACTTTCTGGTTATACTCGATAACATAAGGTACAATAAATGCTTGTTCCGCGTTAGAATCAAGGCTTATGCCATATTTTGCAGTAGCTCTACTCCGAAGAACCAGTTGTTTTACATAATATTGACTGAGCAGGTCAGCGAAAGACATAAAGTTGCCGGAAAGCGCAAGTTCCTGTCCTTTTTCCTGATCAGCTTTTATTATGTTTTTTAAGTCGGAATCGGCTTTGGCTGCCGCTGCGAGAAGTTGCTGGATATTTTTTGGATCAGCATTTTTATTTAAGCTGAGTTCATGAGCCAGTTTGCGGTATTTTGCCGCTAGTTTTCGATATTCTTGAATTTTGACGCTTTCGCGTTGAAGACCTTCAATAGTGCTTACTATTTGGTCTAGTTGTGGATACATGCGATCCAGTTCATTGGCCAAACTATCGTCTTGAAAAGTTAAGGCACGATGATTTTCCAAGTCTAGAATATCACTGTTTTTCAAGCCTGTTGCCAGTACCACTTTGTTCTTTACTGCTTCAGCAAATTTACTGTTTGACTGAACTTGGAGCATGACAGCAAAGTTATGCAGACGTATTTCATCATTTAAGGGCCAGATTGTTTTGCGGATAATTGGATAAAGCTTTTTATTGAATTTCGCGTATTGAGCATTATACTTACGGCACAAGCTGTCGTATTCTTTCTGGTATAAAAGTGCGTAATAGTATGAAAGATTAATGTTTACTTGTGAACGCTGTAACGCATCCATATTGCCGATAATTAAATAATCTGTATGTTTAAGCTTTGCTATCGTTTTGCTTAATGCTTTTTCATCAAGCTTGGTCTCAGTCAATAAACTGTTATCCTGGATTATTTTTTTAATTTCGTCGGTTTCAGACAAGCTATAGCCACGTTTCATTAAATTCATATATAGAATATCTGTTGCCATGCGCCCATCAATATTCTTTGGATCGGTGTCGGCAAAAAGAGCAATCGCTACTTTACATTTTTGGGGCAGAATGAATTTTCCATTTAGACTATCGCTGGTATTCATTGAACTTTCCATTCTGAATACGTCTTGAACCGTTGGGAAACGTTTTTTAAAGGAAATTCTGCCTGTTGGTCTTTGTGGTAAACGTCTTGGTCTACTGATAGTTACTCCTGGAATCTTGTGCTGTGTAATTTGGCATCCAGTTCCAATAAAACCGAGAGCGGCAACTATACTCGCTACAACAACAGTATTTTTCTTACTCATTACAACTTCCTCCTTGGTTTGGTGATAGTGTATTTAAA
>JAHOYW010000243.1 GCA_019038735.1 Victivallales bacterium
GAATACAGAGAGTCGCGCCGTTGCCGTGGCGTTTGATGAATGCCGGGCTGGTCGGATCCCAAGCTGTATAGCCGCGAGCTTCAAATGTGCAACGCAGTCCGCCTGATGGAAAACTTGAAGCGTCAGGTTCGCCGATAATCAGGTTTTTGCCTGAAAAACTCATAATTGCTTTGTCGCCTTCCGGATCGAGAAAGGAGTCATGTTTTTCAGCGGTCGCGCCAGTCAAAGGCTGGAACCAGTGAGTGAAATGTGTAACTCCACGGTCAAGAGCCCATTGTTTCATGCCGTGAGCAACATCAGCCGCTAGCTCTGAATCAAAAGGAGTTTTGTTGTTGATTGTTGCTAACAATTTTGTCGCGGCGTCTTTCGGCAAATATGTGCGCATAGCTGCGGTGTTGAAAACATCTTCACCATAAAAATCAGTTTTTGCCGGAGCGATGACTGGATTATGCTCTACACATTTCGATGCTATCATGTTGATAGCTTTTACTCGCTTATTGCTCATGGTAAAATCCCTTTTGCGGTTAATTGTTAATTTATGAAAATATGATTTTAATTTTAAATGAAGGTAAGAGCAGAAACTATGCCAACTTTTAAAACAATTAATTTAAACTGAAATTACAATATAGTCAAGAATGAAAACAACAAAAATGTAATTTGCAAGAAAGTTCTTATTATGAAAACTAACAAAAATGTAACAACTTACACTAGAGTATTAAGCAAGGCGGTCAGTGGCAATATGCCAATCACGCAAATCTTCATAAACTTTTACGTCAATCATGTCGCCTGCAGTATTCAATAACTTAGCACATTCCGGACTAAGGTCAACTAGATGTAATGTTTTACCTAATCTAGTATAGCGTTCAGCCAGGGCGTTGATTGCCTCGATTCCTGAATGGTCATGTACTCGTGAATAATGAAAGTCAATAATTACATCATCTGGATCATCAGCAGGGTTAAACAATTCTGAGAAGTTGCGGGCAGAACCGAAAAATAACTGTCCACTTAAATGATACACTTTTGAACCTTTCTGGTCGGTTTCCGCGTGAAATTCGATCTGGCTACCTTTTTTCCAGGCAAAAACCAAAGCGGAAACAATTACTCCGACCAATACAGCTATGGCTAAATCAGCAAATACGGTAATCATTGATACCAGAACGATTATAAAAGCATCAGAACGTGGAATTTTTTTCATAATACGCAGGCTGGTCCATTCGAAAGTGCTGATTACGACAATGAACATCACCCCGACTAAAGCCGCTACTGGAATAATCTCAATAAAGCTTGAACCGATCATAACAAAGCTAATCAAGGCGACAGCGGCGGTAATTCCTGAGAGACGGTTGCGACCGCCGGATTTAATATTAATCATACTCTGTCCAATCATTGCACAACCGCCCATGGCAGAGAAAAATCCACAAATTACATTTGCCGCTCCCTGTCCGAGACATTCACGATTGCCTTTCCCGCGAGTTTCCGTCAATTCATCAATCAAGGTCAAGGTCAGTAGTGATTCAATCAGGCCTACTGACGCGGCCAGCACGGAATAAGGTAGAATTATTTTCAAAGTGTGCAAATTGAAAGGGACTTGCGGCATATGAAACACCGGTAAGCCTCCTTTGAGGCTGGAAATATTCGGATCAATCATTTTTACAAAATCCATAACTGTACGGCAGTGGTGAATATTGCTTGAAGCTAGTCCGATGGCTATTAAAGTAACAAGAATAATCGCCACCAGTGAAGCAGGTACCGCTTTACTGAATTTCGGCAGAAAAAAGCAGATTGCTATGGTCAGCATTACTAGAGCTAACATTACCCACAAATCAGTTCCGACCATCCAAGTGGCATCGGCTCCGACTCCATTTTTGAACTGCCCTAATTGTGCCATGAAAATCACAATTGCTAAACCATTCACAAAACCCAACATAACTGGATGTGGAATCAGACGCACAAATTTTCCCAGTTTGAGTATTCCGGCTAGTAACTGAAAGACTCCCATTAATACTACTGCGGCAAAAAGATATTCCACTCCATGTCTGAATACCAGCGAAGCTAATACCACTGCAATCGCGCCGGTAGCGCCCGAGATCATTCCCGGACGACCTCCAAGTACTGCCGTTACCAAGCCGACAATAAATGCGGCATGAAGTCCGGTCATAGGTGAAATTCCACAGACAAAAGCAAAGGCTATTGCTTCCGGCACCAATGCCAAAGCGACCGTCAATCCGGATAATAAATCATTTTTTACAGCATTAAATTTTGATTTGATAACATTAACCATTAGTTTTACATTGCTCCTTAAGTTTTGCAAAAAAAAAGAAACCATCCTGAAATAAAATATTCAGGAAAGTCCCTATAGAGTATTTATATTTATTTAATATTGAGCACTTAGCTCATTAAAATCAGATTCAATTATGATTTATAAACAATAGCACAAATAAGGCTTTTTCCCAGTTAGAAAAAGCAAAAAAACGCCAATTAGTGATTTTTTGCAGGGAGTGAATAAAAAATGGTCGCTAAAGCTTCCCGAAGCACCGCCTGAAGGCGGAACTACAAACATGTTATTTGACAAGTCAACACGCACAACTTACATTAATATAAATGTTTAAAACGGAAAACAGGAGATAGGGAATGAAAATATTTTATTTTACTTCAACTGGTAATGGTTTAGCTCTTGCCAAAGAAATTGGCGGCGAACTGTATTCGATTCCGCAGGCGCTCAAGGGAAAACAATTTGAATTTGAAGATGATGAAATAGGGATTGTGTTTCCTTGTTATTACTTTGGTGCTCCAAGTATTGTTGAAGAATTTCTTTGTAAAGTAAAACTGAAGGCTGATTATATTTACGCGATAATGTCATACGGCAATATATCCGCAGGTGCTTTGTGCGAATTTAATAAAATAGCTAAAGAAAAGGGCATAAAGATTTCTTACCTTAATGAGATATTGATGGTGGATAATTATTTGCCTATATATAATATGGATAGGCAAATTGCCAAAGAACCGGCAAAACAGATTGAAAAAAATCTGAGTAAAATAATATCTGATATCAAGGAAAGAAAACAATATATTAAAAAAACATGCTTCTGCAAAAAAATATTTTCAGTGTTTGCCCAAAAAATGCATGCTGTATTTGTTAATGGAAATGTAGATAAACGCTTTAGAGTCGAAAGCAGTTGTAATGCTTGTGGCATTTGCGAAAAAGTCTGTCCTGTAGATAATATAAAAATGAACGATAAGCCTGAATTTTCCCACCATTGCATCGAATGTCTTGCCTGTACTCACAATTGCCCGCAAAACTCCATAAGGGTAAAATGGGAAAGAAGCAGAACCAGATTTATAAATAAAAACGTCAGTGTAAATGAAATAATTAAGGCTAATAAATAGTTTTTGTTACAAATATGTAATATTTTGTAAGTTTTTTACAAAAATGTAATAAAAATAGGCTGTTTTGGTTTTTTTTGGGCTTGCTTGACATTTGGCACGCTTTCTGCTAATATAATCCTGCACTAATAAAACATATTGACTATTAAGGATATAAAAATATGAAAATTAATGAAAAGCGACAATATTTTCCGAAGCCGGTAGCGGATCAGGGATTGTACAGTTTTGACAATGAGCATGATGCTTGCGGAGTTGGATTGGTAGCTGATTTAAAGAATAAGCCAAGTCACCGCATTGTTGAAATGGGATTAACTATACTTAAACGTCTGACGCATCGCGGCGCGGTCGGCAGTGATCCGGAAACTGGTGACGGAGCTGGATTATTAATGTCCATGCCTGACGAATTTTTTCGTCGCGAACTAGGCGATGAACTTCCTGAAGCCGGTCGCTATGGTGTGGCAATGATTTTTGGCGCTGTCGGACAGGAAACGAAAATTGAAAAAATCATTAACTCTGAGAATTGTCAGCTTATAAAATGGCGTACAGTACCGGTTTGCCCGGAGAAAATCGGCGAAACTGCCGGAAAAAACTGTCCGCTTATTCGTCAGCTTTTTATTTCTTGCGATACTATCGAAGATCAGAGTCTTCTGGAACGTAAATTATTTGTATTACGCCGTTTGATCGAGAAGAAAGTATCTGAGTGTTATATCTGCAGTTTTTCGAGCCGCAGTATAGTTTACAAAGGACTTCTGCTGGCTGGACAAGTAGAGAATTTTTATGTGGATCTGGCTTCAAAATATTTTAAATCAACTTTAGCACTGGTTCATCAGCGTTACAGTACAAATACTTTTCCGACCTGGGAATTAGCACATCCATTTCGTTATCTGGCGCATAATGGTGAAATCAATACTCTGCGTGGCAATTTAAACCATCTGCGTGGTCGTGAACCGCATTTAGTCAGCGAGCTTCTAGGCGATGATTTGCCGAAAGTTCTGCCTTTGATTATGGAAGGACAAAGCGATTCGGCTTGTCTGGATAATATGTTTGAGCTTTTGGTTTCCTGCGGTCGTGATTTGAAACATTCAATGTTGATGTTGATGCCGCAAGCCTGGGGCGATAAATATTATATGGGTCGTGATGTTCGTGCGTTTTTTGAATATCACTCGGCTCTGATGGAACCATGGGACGGTCCGGCGGCGGTGGCTTTTTCAGACGGAATCAACGCCGGAGCGATGCTTGACCGTAATGGTTTGCGTCCGGCGCGTTATACTTTGAGTTCAGATAACATTTTTGTCTTGTCATCGGAAACCGGGGTTTTGGATATAAACGCTGAGACTGTTGTCAAAAGAGGTCGTTTACGTCCTGGTGAAATAATTTATTGCGATATGGAAAATAATCGTTTGGTTTATGATGGCGAGATCAAAAATTTAGCGGCTCGTCGTCAACCTTACCGTCGCTGGGTCGAAGAAAACAAGATTTCGGTGCATGGTTTGTTTAGCATGATTAGTGCTTCTGACCTTTCGCGCAAGCTATTTAAGGAGCAACGTTTATTTGCTTACAGTCGTGAAGATATTGAAATGATTATCACGCCTATGGCGGCGACTGGAAGTGAGTCACTTGGTTCAATGGGTAATGATGCGGCTTTAGCGGTATTATCTGATAAAACTCAACTTTTATTTAATTATTTCAAGCAATTATTCGCGCAAGTTACCAATCCGCCAATTGATCCGATTCGTGAAGCATTGGTAATGAGCTTGACTACTTATATAGGTAATAATGCCAATATTTTAGATGAATCCGCGGATCACGCGCGTCTGATAAAGTTGCCACGTCCAGTCCTGACCGATGGTGAGTTGAAGAGCTTACAGCAAATCAAGCTGGATGACTTTCAAAGTCAGGTCTTGCCGATGGCATTTGGCGTGAGTGATGAAGACTGCAGTCTGGAAAAAGCTTTGAAAAATTTGGCTGAATCCGCGGTAAAAGCGGCTAAGTCAGGTTGCCGGATATTGATTTTGAGTGATAGGGATTTAGGTGAAAATAATGTTCCTATTCCGTCTTTGCTGGCGACTGTTACAGTTAATAAAGCTCTAATTGAAACTGGATTGCGTCCTGAAATTGGTTTGATTGTTCAATCCGGCGAGCTTCGTGAAATCATGCATTTTGCTTTGCTGCTTGGTTTTGGAGCGACCGCGATTAATCCTTATTTGGCTCTGGCGAGTGTGAGTGCTTTGGCAGAAGAGGGCAATATTGAAGTCGATAATGTGACCGCGACCGCCAATTATATCAAAGCGGTGGATAAAGGTCTTTTGAAAGTTATTTCCAAAATGGGTATTTCTACTTTACGCAGTTATCGTTCGGCGCAGATATTTGAAGCGGTCGGTTTGTCCAGTGAATTTATAAATAAATATTTTCCCGGTGCGGTCAGCAGAATTGGCGGAATCGGCATCAAGGAAATTGCCGCCGAAGCAAGAGAACGCTATGCTTTAGCCCATGAGGAATCAGAATTACTATCATTCGGCGGTCAATATCGTTACCGTAGCAGTGGCGAACATCATTTATGGACACCGGACAGTTTGTCTACATTTCGTCAAGCGGTGCAGCTTAATGATTCAGATAAATTCAAAGAATATACAAATCTAATCGACGATCAATCAGAACGTTTATGTACTTTGCGCGGACTGTTTGAATTTGCTCCGGTACGCTCTGTTCCTTTGGATGAAGTCGAAAGTGCGGAATCCATCATCAGCCGTTTTGTTTCCGGCGCGATGTCGCTTGGTTCTTTGAGCCCCGAAGCACATGAAACTATAGCGGTCGCGATGAATAATCTTGGCGCGATGAGTAACAGCGGGGAGGGCGGCGAAGACCCTGAACGTTATCAGCCCGGTCCGAATGGCGAAAACCGTATGAGCGCGATCAAGCAGATTGCCAGCGGTCGTTTTGGTGTGACTATTGATTATCTGCGCCACGCCAAAGAGTTGCAGATAAAAATGGCTCAGGGCGCGAAACCTGGTGAGGGCGGACAATTACCCGGTCATAAAGTTGATAAATTTATCGCCCGTATCCGTCATTCAATGCCTAATGTGAGTTTAATCTCGCCACCACCGCATCATGATATTTATTCGATTGAGGATTTGGCGCAGTTGATTTATGATTTGCGAAATTCCAATCCTAAAGCCAGGGTTTCTGTGAAACTGGTTTCTGAAGTCGGAGTCGGCACAATTGCCGCGGGTGTGGCAAAAGCTCACTCTGATGTAATTTTAATCAGCGGGCATGACGGCGGAACCGGGGCGTCTCCTTTGACCAGTATTAAGCACGCTGGTTTGCCGTGGGAACTCGGATTAGCCGAAACTCAGCAGACTTTAGTATTGAATAATCTGCGTTCAAAAGTTCGCCTGCAGGTGGATGGTCAGTTAAAAACCGGACGTGATGTAATAATCGGCGCTTTGCTGGGTGCGGAAGAGTTTGGTTTTGCGACAACTATCCTAGTATGTATCGGTTGTCTGATGATGCGTAAATGTCATGATAACAGCTGTCCGTTTGGAGTGGCGACGCAAGATACTGAATTACGAAAATGTTTTAAGGGAAAACCTGAATATATTGAAAATTTCCTGCGTTTTATCGCGGAAGACGTTCGTGAGTATCTGGCACAGTTGGGCTTGCGTTCATTGGATGAAGCAATTGGTCGCAGTGATTTACTGCAGGTAAATAAAGCGATTGATTTTTACAAAGCGCGTAATTTAGATTTTTCCAAAATTTTAGAACCGATTAAGTCTGGAGAAGTTCGCTATCAGCCTGAAACTGCTGAGGAATTAGTTAATTATGACCGAGAGCATCTGCTTGGTGCTTTGAATGAAAGCATTGTGTCGGGTAAGAAAGCGGAATTGAATTTGACTATATCCAATGTGAATAGAACAGTTGGTACTGAGCTTTCCGGTGAAATCGTCGACCATCATGGCGAAGCCGGCTTGCCGCAGGATACTGTCAAAATAAATTTCAGCGGTTGTGCCGGACAAAGTTTTGGAGCATTTCTGGCTCCGGGCTTAACTTTTGAATTATCTGGAGAAGCGAATGATTATGTCGGTAAAGGTTTATCCGGCGGGCGGATAATTATTAAACCTGAAGCTGAAACGTCTTTCAAGGCTAGTGAAAATGTAATCGCGGGTAATGTGATTGCTTATGGCGGTACCAGCGGACAAATTTTCATTAACGGTCAGGCTGGAGAACGTTTTGCAATCCGTAACAGTGGAGTTACGGCGGTAGTTGAAGGTCTTGGCGATCACGGCTGTGAATATATGACTGGCGGTCGAGTCGTAGTATTAGGACGCACCGGAGTAAACTTCGCCGCTGGAATGACTGGCGGTATCGCTTATGTTTACGATCAGTCAAATGACTTTGATATGCGTTGTAATGTAGAAACCGTGGACTTAGAGAGTATTCTTCAAGATTCAGATTCTGAAGCTGAACTGCTTGCTTTAATTAAAGAGCATCAAGCACTAAGCGGCAGTAAGCGGGCGAGAAATATTTTGAATGACTGGGTTAATGAACGAGACAAATTTGTCAAAGTATTCCCAGTTGAATATCGTAATGCCCTTGAACAATTGAAAAGTGAAAAATAAAACTTTAAGGAATATAATATATGAAACAGAGATTAGATAATATTTATCGTCCACTGGATGAACGAAAAAAAGATTTCAAAGAAGTCGAAAGAAATTTGACTGCCGATGAGATTGCGGAACAGTCCAGCCGCTGTACTGAATGCGGTATTCCATTTTGTCATGGATCAGGTTGTCCGCTCGAAAATGTCATTCCTGAAATGAACGCGGCGGTTCTTGCGGGTAACTACCGTGAGGCATGGAATATTTTAAGTACGACAAGCAATTTTCCTGAATTTACCGCCCGGATATGTCCGGCACTTTGTGAAGGTTCATGCACCGCTGGAGTCGATGGAAGCCCGGTGATGGTGCGGCAGTTAGAGAAAGTTATTGTCGAAAAAGCTTTTGAGGAAGGTTATATTACGCCGTTTTTCCCTGACAGATTAAGCGGTAAAAATGTTGCAGTGGTCGGTTCAGGACCTGCCGGGCTGGCAGTGGCGGATGAATTGATGCGTCAGGGACATCACATAACAGTGTTTGAGAAAAACGCTGCTCCCGGCGGCTTGCTGCGTTATGGTATTCCTGATTTCAAACTTGAAAAATGGGTAATTGACCGCCGGATCAATTTAATGAAAGAGTCCGGGGTCAAATTTGAATGCAATACTCAGGTCGGGCTTGATGTAGCGATAGAGTATTTATATAAACGCTTTGACGCGGTCGTCATCGCTATCGGAACTCCGCAAGCCCGTGATATATCTGTGCCGGGTCGTGAATTATCCAATATCCATTTCGCGCTTGATTTTCTCGGTGGGCAAAACCGGGTCAATGCCGGAGAATTAAATACTCCGCCAGTTTCAGTAAAAGGAAAAAGAGTCGTCGTTATCGGTGGTGGTGATACCGGCAGTGACTGCGTGGGAACTTCTTTGCGTCAAGATGCGAAAAGCGTTCTACAGCTCGAAATCATGCCTAAACCGCCGCAGGAACGTTCAAGCTCAACGCCTTGGCCGGAATGGCCTTATCAACTGCGCACTTCGTCGAGTCAGTTGGAAGGCGGAAAACGCCGCTGGAATATCCAGACAAAATCTTTTAAGGGCAAAGACGGCAAGCTTGCGGCATTGGAAACAGTGCAGGTCAAATGGGAGTTTTCTCCGACAGGTATTCCACTGAAATTCAAAGAAATTCCCGGCACGGAGGAAACAATTCCAGCGGATATGGTCTTTCTGGCATTAGGTTTTACCGGAGTCGCGACACCCGAGGCATTAGGTTTAAATATCGGGGCACGCGGAACATTAGAAGCAGAGCACAAAAACGGAATTTTTGTCGTCGGCGACTGCGCCAAAGGCGCGTCATTAGTAGTTCGCGCAATAGCCCACAGTCGTGAGATTGCGAAAGAAATAAATAACTATCTTTTACGCTAATTCTTGTAATCAAGCTGTATTCTATTTATGGAATAGGGTTTGATTATAAGATTTTTTAGTGATTTAAGTTTTCTATGTTCTATTTTATGTTTTTTAGATTTTAAAGCAATTATATCTGTACTTTTTGGGATAATAGTGCTAATCGCGACTGGTCTGATATTCTTTTGGAGAATAGTTAAAGAATTAATGGTGTATGTTGTGCCAAATCGATTAATAAGGAAAAGATAGCCGGATTTTGAGCCGAAGAAAAAGGTTCCGCGTACTTCTGGATGTTTTACTTTATCGGCATTCTCTATTTTGATTTGTTTGTCCGCAAAATACTTATTGCCGTTGATCGTAACAGCAGTTGTTTTCTGACATTTATCTACAGCTTTGTTAAAAAGTGCTAAGAAATCAAAAGCTTCAGCTATTTCAAATTTGCCTTTTTTATATTTTACAAAACGGGTGATATTATGCCAGTTAGCGGCAGTAAGTTTCCGTGTGGAAAACATTTTTAAGAGAAATTCTGAGGTGAACAGGCGACCTAAATAAGTTGTCGATAGATTTGAAGGTTTCTTGAGTACAACTGATTTAATATTGTACTCAGTGATCCAGATATTTTTTCCGGGATAATTTTTTTTAATCTGAGAAATTACTTTAGGATAGCGAATGTCGTTATAAACAAGTGCGTACTTATAAGCTTTAAGTACATCAAGATTTGGATGGTTGAGTTTTGCATTTCCTTTAACTCCAACTCTTGCATACATATGAATGACTACTGCGTCATGAAAATCACTCTTCATTGCGGCATTATCCAAGTCGGCTGCTCGTTTTTCTCGATGAGAACTTGTGCCTGAAAGGTCAT
>JAHOYW010000117.1 GCA_019038735.1 Victivallales bacterium
ATATAATTCTGACCAGTAAAGCCGCTAGGGTCGGTATGATATAAATCAATAAATTCTTTTTTGTTTTAAATTTCATTAAAGTAGCTTGTTGAGTTTGCTATAGATTTCTTTTTCCCGACTTGGAATCTTGTCTGAAATTGTTTTTAGAGATTCTTTTAAAGCTTTGAAATAGACTTTCATTGAGCTTGATTGTTTGGCATCTTTAAGAAATTCAGCAGCATTTGGATAGTTCCCCTGACTAATTTCCGCGCTGGCGGCAATTAGTCTGCCGGCATTAGATAAGTTCTTTAAATCTAATATTTTTAAACTTTCTTTGTTTTTTCCCTGAAGCAATAACGCGGCGGCATATTTTTCCTGATATTCCTGCTTAGCTGGTTTTAATTTATGGAGTTGCCCAAAATACCATGCGGCTGAAACCCAATCTTTACCACGTTCAGCTTCAATGGCTGGTTTTTGGAGAAATTGAATCATCTCAGAGTTATCGGATAATTTTTTAGCGAGTATATCTTCGAGGAAAATATCAGGTTTTGCTCCAAAATTACGGGCTTTTCGATAAGACTTAGCGGCAGAGTCGAGGAGGTCAGGATAATATATCGCGATGATTTGCGCACGAGCCAAATAGGCCTGCGGAGCTTTTGGAGAAAGCTTTATCGCGACATCTAGATTTTCCAAAGCCTTTGTGGTTTTACCTTCTCCAGCTTGCGCCTTAGCATATCCGATTAGCAAACTGTAATTTTGAGGATGTTTCTTTATCGCTGTCTGGAGAAGTACGGACGCATTGGTGAATTTTTTTTGTTTAATCAGTATTTGGGCATAAACAGAAGCATTATTGGCATTGTCAGGTTCGCTGGAATATGCTTTTTTTAATAATAGAGCTGCTTCCTTTATTTGTCCGCGTTTATATAAAATAGAGCCAAGTCGTCGATTAACTTCTACCTTGTCTGGTTTTGAACTAAGATATTTACGGTAATTCCAAATGGCGAGATCTTCAGAATCATTTTTTTCCGCTTTTATCCCATCAGCAAGAAGTACTTTTAGATCAACAGTTTGCACGCTTTTTATTTGAGGAGTGTATTTAGTTACAGATGCAGTATGCTTTTCAGTTGAAATATCTTTTTTATTTCCGAACTTTCTAAGTATTTGTATGGTCTTGCTGGCATTATGCAGTTCTTCGCGCAGTTTAGCTACTTTAGCTGCTGCAAGGTTCAAGTCATTATTTTTACTAGCAATTCCTTGGTTTTGTTTTTGTAAAGCAATGAGTTTTTTTTCGTTTTCTTTGATTTTTATCTGATATTCTTTTCGTTTTTCGGCAAGGACTTTCGTGTTATTTTTCCTAAGAGCTTCATTTGTTTCCCGTAGTTTTTTATTGTCCGTCTTTAATATTTGAGAACTTTGAGTTTCCTGGACCAGTAATTTTTCTTTAAACTTTAGAACTATATTGGCTTTTTTTAGTGACGCAAAAGATGTTTCCAGTTTTTCATTTTTGTTTTTTATAGCACTCAATTCTAATTTAAGTGTTTTATTTATGATGTCTTCTTTCTTTATTTTTTTGTTTAAATTTCTTATTTGTTTTCTTAATGAGCTTATATTTTGCAAATCAGAATTTGATCGTGCTGCCAATTTACTTTTTATCCATTTATATTTCTCACTATAAGTCTTAACCAGTTCTTCAGCTGTGGCTTGTTTCTTGTGCAGCATTTTTATTTCTTTAGTATTGGCTTTCTGGATAATCAATAACTGGGTGTAGCTTTTCCGCAACAACTCATATTCTTTCTCAACGTTGCCTCTTTGATTATTGATTTCCTGTAAGGTCTTTTTAAGTTGTTCTTCGGCAATATCATTACCTTTCTGTAAAGATCTGGATTCTTGCAATTCGCGAATATTTTTCTCATTTACCTTCTTTAAGTCCTGGTATTTTTTAGTTGCAAGCTGATTGGCTTTTATGATCTCCTGCTGAATTTCGCTTTGATTACCACTCTTTTTGCGTAACTGTTTCAGCCAGTCGCCAAGTTTTTTGATTTCTTTTTCTTTGTCTTGCAAGTTCTCAGAAATTTGTTTATTGTGGGTCTCAAGACTTTTTACTTTAGCACTAAGTTTTTGAGAGTCTTTGGCATTTTTATTTTGGCGTTCTGCGCTTTTTGTAAGCTTGTATTTAAGATTTTCAATAGCCTTTTTGAACTCTTTTGAAGTATTTTTATTTTGCGTTTTGTAACGATACAAACCAGCAATTTCTTCATTTAATTCTTTTTCCTTTTCCTGCTGAAGCTTGAGGCGTTGAGCGATAATATCATTTTTTATCTTGATATCAACGAGTTGAGTTTTTAGGCGCTGTTCATTCAAGCTAGGCTTTTTTTTCTGTTTTTGCAGCTTTGCTAATTTTTCCTCTAAGAGTTTGTATTCTTCGGTGAAAATTCTTTTTTCACGCATTAAATCTTCAACCTGTTCAAGGTTATTCTTGCCTTGTTTGTTTCGTTCACGAAGTTCGTTGAGCTCCATAAGAGCCGCAAAAAGCTTTTTCCTGTAATTAATCAGTTCAGCTTTAGTATTCTGCAGTTCGGCACTGGAGGCTTTTCCCTGAGCATAATTGCTTTTGACTTCTGCAGTAGAAGGTTTACCTAGAAGTTTTTTAAGTTCTCTTATTTCGCGTTCGCATATTTTTATGCGCCCGCCGATAATCTTTTGACTCCAGTTTGGACGTTCTTTTTTTACGCTATGGTAATACTGATAGGCTTTTCGATAGGCTTCCAAGGCTTCCTTAAGTTTACCTTTTTCTCTGTTTCGTTCGCCTTTTTCAGAATAGCTGAAGCCTTTCCGCCAAGCCGCCCATGGAGAGAATTCTTCTTCGTCATCATCATACGCTTTAAGATTGGGAATCAGGGCTGTTGTAAATAAATAAGCCGCAAAAAATATTAGTAAGAAAAGATTTTTCATCTATTAAAATTCCAAATTAAAATTTTGTATAATATAGTCGTTTAAACGACAAAATCTAGGAATTTCTTTTCATATATGCAATTGATAGTTATTGTCAGCAAATTGTTTCCGCACTCATCGTACTCTGATTCCAACACTTTGCCCTTGGCATGAGCGAGAGCAATGATATCATGGTGCTGTGGAGGGATATCCAATATCAGGGTCTTATTAGAGCTTTTTGTAAACTTGATCATCTGCATAAGTAAATCGCCAATTCCTTCGCCGGTTTCCGCTGAGATAAAAATTCCATTTGGAAATAAACCGCGAGCACGAGCGATAAAAACCGGATCTTTCTGTAAATCTATTTTGTTGAAGGCGACAATAATATCTTTGTCGTCCGCACCGAGTTCTTTCAGGACGGACAGAGTCGTTTCCCAGTGCTCTTCGACATGCTTATTACTTATATCCAGCACCAGCACCAAAAAATCAGCGATAACTGCTTCTTCGAGAGTGGATTTGAATGAAGCAACCAGATTATGCGGCAGTTTGCGTACAAAACCGACAGTATCGGTTAATAATATATCCTGATTATTAGGCAGAGTTACTTTGCGTGTGGTCGGGTCAAGAGTCGCGAAAAGTTTATCTTCGGCAAGAATATCTGAACCGGCGATCTGGTTGAGCAAAGATGATTTCCCAGCATTGGTATAACCGACAATAGCAGCGGTAGACATCTCATGACGTTTACGGCTTTTGCGCTGAGTCTGCCGCTGCAGGGCAACTTCCTTCAATTCTTTTGTCAGGGTGCTGATACGTTTTTGAACAAGACGGCGGTCAACTTCGATTTGCTGTTCACCTTCTCCACGAGTACCTTTCGCACCACCACGCTGTCTGGAAAGATGAGTCCAGGCACGGGTAAGACGGGGCAGTGAATATTGCATCCGTGCGAGCTGGACTTGCAGTATAGCTTCACGGGTGGAGGCACGTGAAGCAAAAATATCGAGAATAACTTCCTGTCGGTCAATAACGCAGAGTTTGGTTAATTGTTCCCAGTTACGTTGTTGAGACGGAGATAATTCAGAGTCAAATATTATGCAGTCGCCATTAATTTTCTGAACATGTTCAAAAATTTCTTCAGCTTTTCCTGAGCCGATATAATAATGCGGCAGTATTTTTTTCAGCGGAACAATTATCTTATCAATTATGCCGACATTCATATTTTTCACCAGCTCCTCAAGTTCATCGAGGTGCTCTTTGATTTCTAAAGTCTGCATGCCTTGTTCCTGTATCCCGATCAATACTGCTCGTTCTACAAGTCTTCTATTATCTTTTTCTGTATCTATCATATAATGTATTTAGCTGTTTTTTATTTTAGAGTGTGTAATGTATTGCCTAAAATCATGTTCCACAAGTTATAAGAGCAATGATTTTCAAATCTTTCCTGAAAATATTATCTTTTCAGGTTGATTTAGTGATTTTTGGATGTAGTTTTATGAATCATTCAAGCGCGAGTGGCGAAATTGGCAGACGCGCCAGATTTAGGATCTGGTGTCTTACGACGTGTGGGTTCAAATCCCACCTCGCGTACCACTTTTCAAAAACAATCTTTTTGTTGTTGATAATTTACTCCATCAAATATTAGCCAGATTATCCATTATTCTGAAAAAATTTATAAATGAATTAGAAATCTGCATTTTTCTATTTTTATTCTGCGGGCTTGTCGAACCGCGACTCTTTGCAAGCAAAGCAGATGCTATATGGAAAATATTGAGTGATGAGAAAGAAGATGGTCGGGGTAGCAGGATTCGAACCTGCGACCCTTTGGTCCCAAACCAAATGCGCTAGCCAGACTGCGCTATACCCCGACTTAAAATTGAGAAATACTATTATACTCTTTATTGGAAAATAAACAAGTCGAAAAAGAAAAAAAAGAGATTAAATTCCACCACCTCTGTTACCGCGTTCCCAAGCGGCTGGATAATTTTGCGGAATACTGCTGTAACCGCGTTTTTCCGCGGGTGTATTGCATGCTCCAAGAAAGCTTGCTAGAAGAATGGATATTAGTAATATATATAGTCTATTTTTTGTCATCTTTCTTGGCAGTATCTGCAGTGTCGTCTTTCTTGCTTTCCGCATCAGCCACAGGTTCAGCCGCATCGCCATCACCGCTAAAGGTGCCGGAGAGGTATTGTTTATCAAGTTTACTTAATAAGTCGTATTCCATCATTTCTTGGACTTGTAAATAAATTGCGACTACAAGAGCAATGGTTGTTAGAACAATAACAATACAAAATGCTTTACTATTAAACAAGATTTCAGCTCCTGGTTATTTTTTCGTCATTGCATCGATTTGAGCGGAAGAGAAGAATACAGTATCTCCAACAGTGACACCTTTGCCTTTAACGACAGAGACGACGTTAGCAATAGAGCAGTCTTCATGAATTTTTATAAGTTTGATCTCGCCTATATATTTACCATCAGCAGATTCAATATCACGGGCAACAATCATTGTTGCGTTAGCAGGAACTACCGGACTGGCATAGTTTGTTTTTGTACCAATTTTCTGTTTAACAGTAGTGCCTGTTCCAATATCAACAACAACAAATCCATATTTGCGGTCAACTTTAATAATCTTACCTTGGACAGCACGTCTTGCTTCTACGGAACCGTTTTCCCATGGGCTCTCTGCGATACCGCCACCTTTATCGCCGCTAATAATATTATTGAGGCGTTTTATTTCGAGAATTTTCTTATTAAGTATTTTGTTAAGTCCTGTAATTCGTCCATCTCTGGATTTTACAGTGCCTTGCAGTGTTACTATTCTCGCGCCTTCCGCCTTGAGAGAGTTCCTAGCTTGATTATATTTATTTTTCAATGTTCTCACTGAACCGGTAACTTTTCCTGTCGCGTTTCTATACGCTCTGTCGCTGAAATCTAATTTTCCAGAACCGCCTGCGGTAGAAAAAATGCTTCTGAACTGGCGTTCAGAATTACTGATTCGATTCTTAACGATTTTTATTTTATTATCAAGTTTTGATAATTCACTATTGTAATTAGAGCCTTTAAGTCCGGAAACCGTAAGATCAGCGTTAAGCTTTTCAGCACTAGTACAAATACGTTGTAAAATATTATTTTGACGTCGAGTATTACTTTTAACCTTATCAACAACTGCGTTAGTGTTTGTTTTATAGTCTTTTAAGCTTGTGAAATTTGCTAAGCCTGGAAGATTATCCATTTCAGAAGTTTCAGCAATTTTTCTAAGTGCTGTCGCCATACTATCACGTTCTGTGATAATATTATCGGCATGTTTTTTTAATTTTGGCAGTTTACTGTCCAAGTCGTCATATTTGTCATGTGCGAGTTCTTCCGCGGAAAGCTCCTTGGCAACTTCAGTACCGCTGCCTTTATCAAGACTGGCCGCGGAACTGCTGACAGCTTCTGCCATTTTTGACCATCCGTCAATCATCATATCTCGTTTTTCATATAAGAAAAAAGAAAAAACCGCAGTCGCAACAGCTAAAAGCAGAATTAAAATACTGAGAAAAATATTAAGCACTTTCATTTACAAACTCCTATCACTAAATGTCTATGATATAATTAAATTAGCCCCTTCAAAACTTCGAGAAGGAAGTATGTATAGAATTTACTGTTAGCACAAAAAAAACAAAAAGCAAATTTCAAAGCACTAAGGTAGCGTTCTTTTCGTGCTTTTTTGTTTTTTTTTTGCTTTTTTACAGGACGAGCACGAATTATCTATATTTTTTTGCCTAAAAAAAGCCGATGTCTAAACAGACATCGGCTGGATTTTTTGCTTTAATTTTTATATTGCTTTATCTTCGGCGCGTATTGTTTCTGAGCTCTTAAAAGAGTCTTTTCCGAAGTTTACGAGGAATGAGAATGGCCATAGACCATCTTCATTCATATTTATAAGCCCAAGTTGGAATTTTGCATTTGTGCTTGAATTAACGATCCCAATCTGCCATCCTCTTTTGCCGGCACAGTTAACGATCCCTATCTGTGTTCCTTTAGCTTCGGCATCGCAGATGTTGACAAGAGATATTTGGGCGCCTGACAATTTATTGGTCTTGGCAACACAGCTTAGTTGCAGGCCTTCAATATCATCAGTTGCCGCGCAAAATAGAGCTAACTCAAGACCGCGGACATAACCTTTGCCTGCAGAAATAGGAAATCCTATTCGTAAGCCGCGAACATTTGCTTGTTCAATTGAATTAGGAACTCCGAACCAAATTCCAAGGTCGAGAGCATTATATTCATCACCCGCTGCTGCTCCGGCCATTGTTGAAATACCAAGAAACAGCGCGAAGATTGCAATTAATAATTTTTTCATTTTGATTTTCTCCTTTATAAGTGTTAATTAATACAAAAACCCTTAAAAACGTTCTTCTATTAAATTTCTCCTTAAATTATTTGTCAGTTGAACACGAATATGCATTCTAAAAAAATAATTATAAAACGCGTATACATAAAATAGAGAGTTCTTCTCCACCTAATATATCATTGTAACGCATGAAAAGAAGAAAATCAACTTTTTTTATAATCTTTGCTAATTTTTTAGATTTATACTTGAATTTAATGCAAATATAAGTATAATAAATTCTGCTGAAAAATTTAGTCCCGTAGTGTAATGGTAGCACAAGTGATTCTGGTTCATTTAGTCAAGGTTCGAGTCCTTGCGGGACTGCCATTTTTTTTGAAAAATTAAAGTTTTTTGAGGTAAAATATGCGCTGTCCAAAATGTAGTTGTCAAGATGACAAGGTTGTAGACTCTCGTTCAGTGCGGGAAGGAGCCGGTGTGCGCAGACGGCGTGAATGTTTAAATTGTCAGCACCGTTTTACTACCCATGAAGGCATTATTCATGTTGAATTAAAAATTGTCAAAAAAGATAATATTCGTGAAGATTTTGATAAAGACAAGCTTCGTCGCGGGGTTGAGAATGCTTGTTATAAGCGTCCGATAAACGCGGAAACTTTTGATCAGATGCTTGAAGATATCTATAGTGTTATTTATGAGCAACACGATAAAGAGGTATCCAGTGCTGAGATTGGCAAGCATGTTATGCGTGCTTTGAAAAGAGTCGATCATGTTGCTTATGTGCGTTTTGCGTCAGTATATCGAAAATTCAAAGATGTGGACGAATTTATCGAAGAAATAAGAGCGTTGAAATAGCTTATGATAAAATTAGCGGATACTTCCATTATGCTCACAAGTACAGAAGGCATCACAAGTGCCTTTGACTCTGAGCGTTTGCAAAGTAGAATTATTCAGAGTTTTCTTGCTGCCGGCATCAGCGAAACTTATCTTGCGGACGACATCAGCCTAGCGCTTGAATTTTCGCTTCAAAAAAGCAAAAGAAAAGAAAAAATTTTCACTTTATCCGAGATCAATAATAGCGTTGTCCGTATTCTTAAAGATACTGGTTTCCCTGAGATAGCAGCTATTTATCTGCGCAATAATGCCTGTTCACAACTGACTATTACACCGGAATTTAATACCATCAAGAAAGTTCTTCAGAAACATTTGGGAGTAAATCTTAATTCGATCGACGAGCTTTCCGGTAAAGTCCTTTCCGCGGCGCAGCACCTCAATATAGAAAATGCGGCGCCAGAGCTTTTTGTCGAGCTTGCCAAGCATTATGAGACAGAAGATTTTGCCAGCGAAGACATTGAGCCGGTATCTTTAGATGCCTGGGAACAGGATAATCGTTGGCTGGTCAAAGCAAAAGCTTTGGAGGATGAACTTGCTATTTCAACGCGCAACTTGATTGACGCCAAAGTCATTCGTTTGACTGGAGTCAGTGGCATGTTTCCCTCAATACGAATATTTTTCATGATAAATGAGTTCTGTCGTTTTCATGGACTGAGCAGTCCATTGACTGAAATGGTTTTAATGCCCTATTTGTTTTCAGCAGGCAAGGCCATTGATAATTGTATCGCGACTACTGATTGTTTAGCCGCCAAAGCCGGACAGGAAGATTTACCGATATTTATAACTATCCCGGATATGTCAAGTTTCGCGGCGCAAATGCTTGACGCATCCTGGCCTGAAGTAGAAAAAGATTGTCGTGAAATGGTGATTCCTCTCTGTAATTCGCTCTCACGGTCACTGTTCAAACTCAAACTTTCGTAATGGCAGTTTGTAAGAGGAGCAGAACTCCACTGATGTAGGCTGGGGCTACAAAAATTACTGCCGCTATTCGCGCTAACTCTAATTCATTTTCGTTGCACTTGAAGGAGATGGATGGCGGACAGATCCATTCGTCTTTTCCCCATACCGTCAGGTAGATGTCAATCGTGATAAAAGCTATGATTGGGAGGCAAGCCCATATATTCACCGCCGTTTCCCAGTCAGGAGTGAAATAAATCAGCGTTATTGCCATTAAATAGGATGCCACTATAATCTCGTATATTAATAATGAAATACTCGCTTTCGCGCGAATCCATAAAACACTGTTAACTACAATACTAACAAAAAATATTAACAAATACGCATATACAAAATAAATCATTTATCTTTTTCTCATTCGATGTTCAGCATTCATTTTTTTAAATATATCTGCTCTTTAGTACCGCTGATTTGGTCAACTCTTCTTTCGACATAAGGTGAGTCTTTCCTAATCTATCTGCTTCTGCTTCAGAGTCAAGTTCTGAGGAATTTAGATTCATTGTAGTTTTTTTGGAACAAGTCTGTTTCGTCTTGAAAAGCACTGGCATTTCACGACGTATATATTGAGCTAAGCTTACAATAGTTGGACTATAACCATTTCGTGAAATGTAGCGTTCAAGTTTTCTGGCAACTTCCGCCGCGCTACTATAACGTTTTTCCGGATTGGTAGCCAGCATTTGCTGCAGGATAGCAAGTAGTTCCTTATTTAAGCTCTTCGGCAAAAGTCCCCAGTCAATATAATTATTCTTTGCCTGCAATACAATTTCATGTGGGCTTACATCCAAATGACGGCAGTTTTTGCCTCCGCTCAGCATATAAAATAAAACTACTCCCAAGGAATAAATATCTGAGTGAAAGTCCAATGGTTTCTTGCTGACCTGTTCAGGAG
>JAHOYW010000103.1 GCA_019038735.1 Victivallales bacterium
CTCCTGAATGCCGGCTGTTTACTGCGCAAATAACCCCGGTCAAGTTAGCGTCATGAACCATCGGAACTACCATCAGGGTATTGACCTTATTAGCATTAGGATAATCTTTCAAGCGATAATCATCGTATGTGTCTTCAATCAGCAAAGGCTCACGAATTTCTCCAACTCTACCGATTAATCCCTCTCCAATAACTATTTTTTCATTACGTAATGCTTCGAGCAGGTAGCGTGGCTTCGTCATCATATAGTCACTGGCACTCATAATCAGCGGATAAGCACCACAGATGCCTGTAGCTTGCAGACAATCATCTTGAAATTCATAAATACACACAGATTCTGCTTCAACAAGGTCGGCAATATAACGCGCTGTAGTATTTATTGAATTTTCAATTTTGTCAATCTTTTCAACATCGCGCAAACTATGTGAAAACAGGCTCAGAAAATTCCCGATTTCCGCTTTCTGGTGCAGTACATCTTTTATCCGTTCACGCAAACGAAAGTTTTTACTGCTCAGAAAAAAGTTATAGAAGCCAATTATGGCGAAAGCCAGAACAAGAATAATAATGACAATTATAGGTACATTCATAGTTAAAAATCCAAATAATAAAATAACACTAATCTATGATACTACTACGATAATCTCTAAAACAACTTTTCAAAGCAAAAAAACATAATTTTTACATAAATATTTTAAATTCAAGCATCTTTATACCACTTTGGCACGCCTAATTGGCGCAATCTACTTATCAAACGGCTTTTGTTTTTCAAAATATCCTTTACGCTATGACAAAGTCCGGGATCGCGGTAGGCGGTTCCGGCACTTGATTTTAAAATTAGATTTAATTCTTTTTGCGATAAATCCTCAAAGTCTGCTGGTTTTTCAAAAGTAGCTATCGTTCCGCATCGTCTTCTGCCGAAAGCATCTGTTTGTCCGACGAATAATCTGCAACGCAGCATTGCGCCCCTGACTGGATAGGCACTCGAATATGTTACTATGCGTCCTTTTCGGGTGAGACATCCGCACAATTCACGGATAAAGTCATAAGTCCATAATTCAGGGTTTTTGTCGGGCGAAAAAGCATCCATAAAAATACAATCAAATTTGTCTTTCGCTACAAGCACCGAGTTGCGCGCGTCTCCGATGATTAAAACTATTTCCGCAAAATCCCCCTGCCATTCCCCAGAGTCAAGCAAAGATTTAATGATTGTTCTATGCAAACTGTCTTCCTCAAACAAATCTAAAGAGGCTCTTAATACTTGAATATCATTTTCCAAACTCGTGATTTTTAATTTTCCTGATTTTAATTTTTCCGCGAGTTCAACCGCGGCAACAGCGTTGTACCCCAAGCCGAAACCAATATCCAATAATTTAATATTTTGTTGTGTTTCAAGGATTTGACGCAGGTCGACTGCTTCGACAAATTTTTTCTCTGCCTCAGAACGAGCCCCGGCGAGCGTATGGAAATGTTGACGATATTTCGGATGGTATAGACTAAAACTGCCGTCTTCGGTTTTTACGCCTTGAAAAGGAGAATCTTTGCCGGAAGCATAGTATTTCTTGAAAAAATCCAGAAACTGTCCTTTTTTCATCCACCATTTTGGCGCGATAAGTTCTTTTTCCACTGCATCGGTATTAAGGCGCATGATAAAATAATCGTCCGGGATCAAGCGTAAAAATTCAGCCGCCGCCTGCGCGTATTCATATTCATTTAAAGGCTTGATTGCCGGAATAAAGTTTATATCAGCAAACATTTTTGCAAGAGGCGTATTTTTTAGAAACAATAAATTATGCAGTTTAACTGCCTTAAAAGGCAGAGCCGCGATATCGCGCGCGGTCTGCCGGTAATCTTCGATTGTTTCTCCGGGTAAACCCAATATCACATGCGCGGCACAGGATATTCCAGCGTTTGCGAGCTTCTTTGTCGCGCTTTTCACCGCCGCGAAATCATGTCCACGGCGAATAATTTTCAAGGTTTTATTATTGCTGCTCTGTACGCCGAGTTCTACCCAAAGTTCATATTTTGCGGAGATTTCTTTTAATAATTCTACAATTTCATCGCTCAAGCAATCGGGGCGAGTTCCAATAATCACCATTTTAAAATCAGCTTGACTCAGAACTTCATTATAAAAAGTGCGCAATTCTTCAATCGTTCCATGGGTGTTAGTAAAGGATTGAAAATAGGCGATATAAGGAGCTTTCGCGCCATAACGCCGGGCAACAAAATCAATGCCGGATTTGACTTGTCCGGCAAGATCAAGTTTATATTTTAAATGCCGGGCACGATTGCCGTCCTCGGCACAATAAATACAGCCCTGCCCGAAATTATTTTCCCGATTCGGACAACCAAGCGGTAAATCTATCGGGATTCGATACAAAGCATGACCGTATTTATCAATCAAGTATTCTTTGAAAAAACGTAATTTTTGCATATTCTTTCAGTTCGTAATTATTTACATAATTTCTTCAGCCACTTTAGTTTTTTGGCGAAAGGCGGATAGCGCATCGGGATATCTATGAAGGTCGGCTTGACCATTACAGGCTTGAAGTGCGAAAAAGTCTCAAATCCGTATTTGCCGTGATATGCTCCCATACCACTTTCTCCGACTCCTCCGAAAGGCATTGAGGCGTTGATAAAATGTGTTATCGTATCATTTACAGATATGGCACCGGCAGAAGTTTTTTCTATCAAAGTATTCAGCTCCGCTTTAGCTTTTGAAAAATAATACATTCCAAGAGGTTTGGAGCGCCCATTGATGAAATTAACAACTTCGTCAAAGTCAGTCCAGCTTATGACCGGCATGATCGGACCGAATATTTCCTGCTGCATGACTTCTGATTCAGGGGCTGTTTCAGCTAGAATAGTTGGTTCTATATACAAATCTTCGCGGTCAGTTTTGCCTCCGCAAAAAATTTCCTGATTCTCCAAAAGCTTGCTCAAGCGATCAAAATGATGTTCATTAATAATACGGGGGTAATCTGTGCTTTTTTGTGTATCTTCGCCATAAAACTGCTTGATTATCTCTTTCATCTTGTCGAGTAATGGCTGCTTTATTTTTTCATGAACCAACAGATAATCAGGTGCGAGACAAGTTTGTCCGGCATTAAGGTATTTGCCCCAGACAAGTCGTTTAGCTGTTACATTCAGGTCGGCGTCTTCCGCGACAATACATGGACTTTTTCCACCAAGTTCAAGCGTTACCGGAGTCAAATTTTCAGCCGCCGCCAACATTACTTTACGTCCAATATCCGGTCCACCGGTATAGAATATGTAATCAAATTTATTCTGCAACAGCATTTCAGCTTTGCCACCACCGTCAATAATTGTCGCGATATATTCAGGCTCAAAACAGGCATCAAGTAATTTTTTGATGACTTCAGCCGTTGCCGAGGCATGCGAGGCTGGTTTGAGAACCGCACAGTTTCCAGCCGCCATAGCGGCGATAAGTGGCGAAAGCGCTAGTTGAAAAGGATAGTTCCAGGCGGAAAAAATCAGTGCCGAACCATAAGGTTCCGGGTAAATCCTGCCTTTTGCCGGCATGTTATTGAAGTGAACCCCGACGCGTTTAGGCTTTGCCCATTTTTTCAGACTTTTACGCATATAAAGAATTTCCTCAAGAACGCCGGAAGTCTCTGTTTCGATTGCTTCAAATTCAGATTTGCGCAAATCTGAGTATAAAGCGGCATGGATTTCAGTTCGCATTTCTTCGATTTTATCAAATAAACGAGTTAAGGCATCACGGCGGAATTTAATATCAAGCGTAGCTCCGCTTTGTAGAAATGCCTTCTGGGCAGCCAGAATATTTTTAACTTCCTCATCAAAATTTTTCATCATGCAGTTCCTTTTTTTTATTTTATTTTTTCGCTTTCTTTAAAGCAGCCAAATCATAGCCCAATTCTTTCCATTTTTTGAGTATATTTTCTTCTGACATAAATCCTGTATGCCGCCACAACTCTTTGCCTTCCGCATCAAAAATTATTTGCACAGGTATGCTGTTTATTTTATATTTTTTCCCTATAGAGACGTTTTCTTTGAGCCAGACGTCAATGAATTCAATTTTTATAATGCCTTTATATTCTTTTGTCAATTTTGCCAGGATAGGTTCCATCATTTGGCAAGGGACACAGCTTTTTGAACCGAGTTCAAGTAATTTTGGCAATTTATTTATTTTAGATTTAAGAGCTGCAACTGGAATCGCTTTAATAATGGTAGCGGGCACAGCACTAGTCTCTTTCGCTTCAACAGGAGCAGAGCTGCCGCACATGGAAAGGAATGGGCAAGTACCCGGAGATTGCTGTGCTCTATAAATCATTATAGCCACAAGTATGACATAAGCTGAAATTGTTAATATTAAAAATGTTTTTTTATCTTTATTTTTAGTAGTCATTATTTCATTAACTCCTTTATTGTTTTTGTATCCGGGCATTTTCCCGTGCTTTTCACTTCGCCATCAATGACTAAAGCCGGCGTCATCATGACCCCGAATGACATAATATCATTGATGTTACTTACTTTTTCAAGCTCAAAATCAAGACCAAGTTCTTTAGCCGCGGTTGTCGCGTTTTCAGCGAGCTGCTTGCACTTGGGACATCCTGCTCCAAGAATTTGAATTTTCATTTTTTTCTTCCTCCTTTTTAGAGTTGTTCTGTCAAAAATTTTAGCACCTGCCAAGAAACATCTTTATGCCGATTTTGCGCCTTGACAAGCTTTTATGCTGAAATACCGCATATCACCTGTATTCAGCTCGAACGCTCGCATCTTTTTAAAACTCGCTGAGCTCGTTTTAAAAAGCCTTGCTTGTCGAGAGCGGTACTTTATAGGCGCGCTAAACCGCGCCGAATTTCGCCCGTTGGAGACGGGCGACCAGCGCTTTCCGCCGCTGGATCACGGACCGGAGGTCAATCCGGTTTTTTTATATTATTGCTCCGAAAATCCTTCCACTTATTGTTGCCATTATTATTACGATTGAGACGAACACGATAGTTTTTTTTGTTCCCAGTACGCTCCTGATAACCAGCATATTTGGCAGACTTAGAGCCGGCCCCGCCAGCAATAATGCCAAAGCCGGTCCTTTCCCCATGCCGTTGGCGATAAGTCCTTGCAAAATCGGCACTTCGGTCAAGGTCGCAAAATACATAAAGGCTCCAGCGAAAGAGGCGAAGAAATTTGCTTGCAGGGAATTGCCGCCAAGTGCTTCGGCTACCCATTCCGAAGGTATCAGCCCTTCATTTCCAACACGCCCGAGCAAAGCTCCGGCAATCAGCACGCCAATAAGCAGGAGTGGCAAAATTTGTTTGGCAAATCCCCATGAAGACGCGAACCATTCTCCAGTTTCACCTTTGTCAGTGCTGGTGAATCCGGAAAGCCCGATTACTCCCGCCGAAAATGCGATAAGCGGCATATCAGGGAATAACACAGCAAGGATCACAACTGGAATCGCTGTTACAAGAACTTTCCACCATTTAAAATCAAAGCATACGACAAGTATTATTCCAAGCATCAGAGAAAATGCCGAAGCGACAATCCATTTCACCGCGTAAACAGCAGCAAATAAGCCACTAGTATCATCAGTTTTTCCCCAGTTGGCAAAGACTAAAATTCCCACCATTGAGGCAAAGTATAAAAGGTTTTGCCATAGTGGTCGTTTGACTTCTTCGTCCGGCATTCCAATTTGCGCGGCAGCTTTGGCATTTTCTTCTTTTCTGAAAATAAAGTGCATAAGAACACCGACAACTACACTGAAAATGATAGCCCCAAGAGCTCTGGCGATGCCGAGTTCCAAACCAAGGACTCTGGCGGTAAGAACGATAGCTAATACATTGATAGCCGGACCTGAATAGAGGAATGCGCAGGCTGGACCCAGCCCTGCTCCCATTTTGTATATCCCCGCGAAGAGCGGCAGAACAGTACATGAGCAAACCGCTAAAATCATACCCGATACCGAGGCTACAGCGTAAGCGAGTATTTTATTGGCTTTCGCCCCGAGGTATTTCATAACGGATGCCTGACTGACAAATACCGCGATTGCACCGGCAATAAAGAATGCCGGAATCAGACATAAAAGGACATGTTCGCGGGCATACCATTTGACCAAATGAAAGGCTTCAAGCACAGCGTTATTAAAGCGTGCCGTGCCGACCGGCAAATAAAAACATGCCAAAAATATTCCGGCAATTATTATTAAATTTTTCCATTCTTGTTTCCAGATCATACTATTCTCCACTATTTAATTCATTTGAACATTGAATTTTGTTCTTCTAAATTACTTTTAATGATAGTCTCAATGCAGCTAAGAAAACCTGTCAGGCATATAGCTTTCAGGCTGTAAAAAACTTTTTGACCACGTTTATCCACCTGCACAAGTCCAGCATTTTTTAGAATCGACAAATGCTTGGATACAGTAGAAAAGTCAGAACCTATAAGTTCAACAAACTCACAAACACATTTTTCACCTTTCGCTAATTCTTCCACCATATAAATGCGAGTCTGATGTGCCAGAGCTTTCAAAATCTCAGCTTTCGCGCCAGATAAAGCCATATTCGTATCTTTCATTATAATACCTTAAAGTTATTATGTTATTTGGTAATATAAGCAAACAAGCAAACTTTGTCAAGTATAAAAGCAATATTGTTTTTGGGGTTTTACCATCAAGCACTAAAAAGTAATATCGAATAATAAGCTAAAAAAAGCAGTTTTTACCCCGACCTTTTTTCATTCAGAGCTATTTGCTATTTAATTTAGTAACTCCATTCCATGAAGCAGGCGGTTCTTCTTTAATATATTTATCGCAACGATTAATATATATTTGACAGACGCGATCATCCGGGAATTCCTTTAATAATTCCTGAAATAATATTTTAGCTTGCTGCCATTCGCGTTTTAGGTAGAGCTCATAAATCTCTTTAAACTTATTTGCTAAGTGTGCAAATTTACCAGCTTCCGAAGAATCATGTTCTGTCAGGAGTTCATAGATTTCCACACTATTATTCTTACCTTTTACCGCAATTTTATCCAGAATTCTGCATTCAAAAATATCTTTGACATGGCTGTAAGTCGATTCACTTATTATTATATCTGTCTGGTAAATCTTATTGACTCCCTCCAAACGACTCGCGAGATTGACTCCATCGCCCAAAACAGTATAGTTCATACGTTGTTTCGCGCCTATATTCCCCACGGTTACCGGACCGCTATGTATGCCTATACGTGTATGATATTGCTCCTTGCCCTCTCCTGCCCATATTTTATTAAGTTCTTTTATTTTTCTCTGACACTGCAAGGCTGAATGACAGGCTCCAACAGGATGATTGTCGTTTGCCAGTGGAGCGCCCCAGAATGCCATTACCGCGTCTCCAATGAATTTATCTACTGTTCCTTTTTCTTTTTCAATAATATCTGTCATCGCGTCAAAATACTCTGATAACTGAAGCATAAGTTCTTCAGGCGAACATACTTCAGAAATAGTGGTAAAATTGGCAATATCTGAAAAGAAGAGAGTAAGCTCACGCTCTTTTCCGCCTATGGCAATATCTTCTCCTGATTCAATAAGTTGTTTAACCAGGACGGAAGGCAAATAGAGACGAAAAGCTTTAAGGCTGTTTTTCATTGCTTTTATAGCGTTGTCCATAATCTGGATCTCATGTATATGAGACTTGATGCCTGAATCAGAATCAAGATTAAAATGCCTTACTTCGAGAACGTCTTTGGAAAGCATCTCGATAGGTTTTGAAATTCTTCTGGCAAGCAACATGGTTATCAATACTCCAATAAGCAGTCCGCCTATTGACAGATAGAGTATTTGATTTAAGGTTTCTTTCCTTGTGCCGGTAAAATCATCCTCAGGCGCCAGAATTGTAAAAGTCCAGCGTTTGCCAAAGGAATCAGGGAATGGCAGGAAAGCCACAAGATACTCTTCTCCCGCAGAGCGACAATGCTTCTTTTTATTTTTACAAGCTGCAAGCGCGTCATTAACAGCAGGGATGTTTAATTCCTCAGGCTTTAAGCTACGGACTTTAGCATTTTCTGTAACAATTATTTCCTTTGTTCCAGAATAAGCTAAAAGGTATCCTTTAGCATCTGTAATGAAAGCTATACCGTTTGCACTTAAATCAACATCGTTGAGAAATCTTGACAAACCGTCAAGTGTTATATCCGCGGCGACAACCCCGGAAAGAGTATTATCCTTAGCGAATATTGGAACGGCAACTGTTATGCCCGGCTTCCCGTTTTCAAAAAAGATATAGGGGTCTGTCCAAAATGTTTTTTTTGCTGCTTTCGCTCCAATATACCAGGGACGCACTCTGGGGTCATACTTTAAATCAGCCTCTACTTTAGTGCTTATTATTTTTCCAGCTTTATCATAGTAATTGAACTTCGTTTGAGCTTTGTTATCTTTGCGGAGAATCAACTTAGTATAAGTTTTGTTCTCAAAATTCGCGGCTTGAAGAAAATTACCCTTTTCATCTCCATAATAAAGAAGAGCTATCTGATTATGCGCGAGTATCGCCTTAAGGAGGTATGAGGATTGTTCCGACTCAAGAGCTAATTTCAAATCAGCTTGTTTAAACAGCTGGGTTGCGACTTCCGCAACCAATTGGGCGCCTTTCATATGCGCATCAGTGCTTTTTATCAATGTCCGCGCGTCTTTTTCAAATTGTTTACTAGCACTTTCTATTGCATTTGTTTTACTTTTGTAATGAACTACGCCAAAAATACTGGAAACCGTTACAATCATCAATAAGGCAAAAATGAAGACAATATCGACACTGAATTTCCTTTTCATAGTATTTTCCTCACGATTCTTTAAGCTTTAGTAAATACCGCTATAATATATAAACTATATCTGATTATCTAATTGTGCAAATATCTTGAGGAATAATTTTGCTCTTCTTGCCAAAAAAATAAGGGCTACTCCGGTTGGAGCGCCCTTATTGAATGAATTATGATTTACTATTCTGAGCGAATTATTACTACTGACTCAGCTTTGAAGATTCCATCAGCAGGATAGTCGTCGTTCAATTTCTTCAACATGGCTGTTGAGATATTGTACTGCTTGGCAAAATCTTCTACTTTGATATTTTTTATTACTTGAACAGCTCTTTCACTGTCGCCATTAGCATCAATGTCAATATCTACTATAGGTTTTTTTACAGCTGCAGGACTGTCAATTGAGTCCAGAATGCTTAGCACACTATCGTCAGTTGCTTTAGGTTCTGCTTCAGTGGCTGGTGCTGAAATAATTTTTTTGCCATCTGGAATTATCAATTTTTGTCCAATACTCAAAGTTTCTTTGCCAGTCATATTATTAGCGTCCAGCAAAGTTTTAGTTTTGAGATTGTATCGTTTAGCAATTTTCCAGAAAGAATCTCCAGATTTTACAACATATATGCCATCTGTAGGAAGAGCTTGCGGTTTGACTTTTGCAACACTGACAGCTTTCGTAACAGCTTTGACCTTTTTCACGACATAAGCACCGGGAGGAATTCTCAATTTATCACCAACTCTCAGAATTTTGCTTAAAGGCATATCGTTATAAGCCGCTAAACTCTGCATTGTAACACCATGTTTTCTAGCAATTTTCCAGAAAGAATCATTTTTCCTGACAATATAATAAATGCCTGTAGGTGAATCTCCAAGATTAAAAACCGGAGGCTTGGTCATCGCTTTAGGTGTTATTGACTGATTTGTTACAATTACTTTTGAACCAGCTTCGTTTATATCTATAATTTCTTCATCACCAACTATTTCTTCCTGTGGGGGAGGTGCTTTGATAAATGGTCTTGGTCCAAGTACTGATGTAGATTTACAACCTCCAGTAAGACCAACTCCTGTCAAGATAAGGACGTGCAGTATGATAACACCTGTCAGAATAAAAAGAACTTTGAATTTCACTGGATTTACCTCCTCCATGAATATTTTTATAGATAAGTATTTAAATAATAAAAAAGACGATAAAATAATCTTAATA
>JAHOYW010000113.1 GCA_019038735.1 Victivallales bacterium
CTCTATACGAGGTGGATATTTGACTTTCGCTTCGCTCAGCCTCATTGCTTTGCAAGGTGTGAGTGTTATTTAGCTCGTGAAATATAAAAGCGGCGGAGGTCCGCCGCAGTCCAAAAAGTCCCTATTCAAATTTGACAAGTCCCTGAAGCACATTATATTAAATAAATTACGGTAGGTTAGAGGAAAAAGTCTTGCCGTACCTAGCATCCCATTTCAGAATGATATGCAAGTATAAAACAACAATACAAATAAGATGATGGAAAATAATGGCATTTAAAGTAGCAAAAACAAAAGAAGAAGGATTAACTCAACTTATAGAACTTGTCAGTTCTTTTAAAGGTGCTATAAAAACATTTAAGGAATCAAAGTATAACGAAACCCAAGTAAGAAATGATTTTATAGATTCTTTATTAATGTCTTTGGGCTGGGATGTGGACAATGATGCTAGGAAAAACCAATTTCTTCGTGATGTTATTCAAGAAGAGTATATTGAGGTAGAAAATGAAAAAGCAAAGAAAAATCCGGATTATACATTAAGAGTTCAAGGACTCAGAAAGCTTTTTGTTGAAGCTAAGAAGCCAAACGTCGATATAACCAAATCATCAAAATCTGCTTTTCAAACTAGGCGTTACGGGTGGAATGCAAATCTTGGAATTTCTATTCTTACAAACTTTGAAAATCTTATTATTTATGATTGTAGACATAAGCCAGATATAAAAGAGGATGAAAGAGTTGCTCGTCTTCATGTATTTGAATTCTCTAATTACATAAAGGATTTTGATGAGATTTACGACTTAGTTTCATTTGAATCAGCATCATCTGGGAGGTTAGATGATGTATTTTCTGTTTACGAAAGAGTCGGGCTGACTTTTGATGATTATTTTCTTGGACAAATAGAAAGGTGGAGAGAAAGACTAGCAGTGTCTGCTGTACAGCTTAACGAACAGTTAGGTAGCGAAGATGTTAATTTTCTAATTCAGAGATTACTTAATCGTATTGTTTTTCTTAGAATCTGTGAAGATAGAACAATTGAGACATACGAAACACTTAAAGGCATACAAAGTTACGATGAGCTTAAAACACTTTTTCGACAATCAGATAAAAAATATAATTCAGGATTGTTTGATTTTATTGAAGATAGTTTATCTCTCAATATCGAAATTGATTCTGAGGTTCTTATAGAAATTTTTAATGAGTTATATTATCCTTTGAGTCCGTATGATTTTACAGTTGTTGACCCAACAATTTTGAGTCAGATTTACGAGCAATTTCTTGGCAGTCATGTTGTTATTGATGAAAAACGTCAACTTTCAATTGTTCCTGAGGCAGAAGTGGTAGCATCCAATGGCGTTGTGTCAACACCAAAGATAATTGTTGAACAAATTGTAAAGGAGACGCTTTCTCCACTGGTTCAGGATAAAAACTTTGATCAACTTGCTCAATTAAAGATAGCTGATATTTGTTGCGGTTCAGGTACATTCTTAATTTCTATATATGATTTTTTGTTAAAATCTACAATAGAGAAACTGTTAGAGGAAGGCATTTCAGATACAGAGTTAATTTATAAGATATCTGAAAACACCTATGGATTATCATTAAATGCTAAACGAAATGTTATTGAACAAAGTGTATATGGTGTAGATATTAATCCTTATGCTACTGAAGTAACTAAATTCAGTCTTCTATTAAAACTACTGGAAGGAGAAAGTGGAGCTTCAATAGATCATTTTATTAGCCAATATACGACTAAAGTTTTACCTAGTTTGCGGGATAATATCAAGTGTGGAAACTCTCTTGTTAGCAATAACTTTTATGAATTTATGCCAGAAGCAATTGATGACGACAAAATATTGTTCAAAGTAAAACCCTTTGATTGGCATATGGAATTCCCTTTTTTAAATGATACAAATGGTTTTGATGCAATTGTTGGAAACCCTCCTTATGTGAGAATTCAGAATCTTGTTAAATTTTCCCCAGAAGAAGTTAAATATTACCAAAATGATTTATCTGGATTTGTTGTAGCCAAAAAAGAAACGATAGATAAATATTATGTATTTATCCAACGAGCTATTGCGTTATTAAATCCATCAGGTTTTTTAGGGTACATTGTGCCTAGTAAGTTCTTCATTATAAAAGGAGGTAAGGCCTTACGAAAATTTATTTTGGCATCATGTAGTTTTTCTAAGATTATTCATTTTGGAGTAACTCAAGTTTTTCCAGATCGTTCTACCTATACAGCTATTTTAGTTCTTCAAAAAGAAGCTAAAGAGCAATTCAATTTCAAAAGAGTCAAAAAGATTACTCCGGATTTATTAGTCGATGATTATGGCTGTCTTGAATATAACAAGGTTGATTTCAGTGCTGAACCTTGGGTGTTTCTTTCAAGAGAAACGGAAGTTATATTTAATAAACTGCACTCCAAACAAACGCAACCACTTAACTCTCTCGCTGAAATTTGTGTTGGGTTGCAGACAAGCCTAGATAAGGTGTACATTTTTACACCAGAAGAAGAGACTGAAACTACGTTCGTATTTAGTTTTAATGGAATGCGAAAAGAAATCGAAAAAGATATTTGTTTACCATGCATATATGATTTATCTTTTAGACTGTTTGACAGTATTACTCCCAATGCACAAATAATTTTCCCTTATAGAATCGACAATGAAAAGGCAGAAGTATTGAGTGAGGAATACTTTATCCAAAACTATCCATTGTGTTGGTCATACTTAAATGAGCATAAAACCCAATTAGAAAAAAGAAATATTAACGGTAAAAATCCCAAATGGTATCAGTTTGGGCGATCTCAAAGCCTTACTCGATTTCATGATTCTTCTAAATTGATCTGGCATGTACTTTCAACCAAGCCGTCTTATGTTTTAGATGAATTGAATATTCAGTTTACAGGAGGAGGAAATGGACCTTATTATTCTTTGGTAAACAACTCCGATTACTCAATTCTGTATTTCATAGGAATCTTGGCGCATCCATTGTTTGAGAACATGATAAAAGCAGGGGCAAGTGAGTTTAGAGGGAATTACTATTCTCATGGTAAACAATTTATTAAAAATCTACCTATAAGGATTATTGACTGCAAAAATGCGGATGAGGTGAAATACTATGAGAATATTGTTAAATCTGTTAAAGGGCTCATAGATACAAAAAAACAATACAATGCTACTTATGGGACAAAAAAAGTAATTCTGCAAAGAAAACTAGATTTATTGAATACAACACTCATAGACTCAGTAAACAAGCTATATGATATTAATTTAGATGAATTTAATACTGTATTACATGATGAAATGTTTAAAAATGAATTAACAATAGAAGATATTTAGATATGGGACTTGTAAAAGAAAACTTAGATACTCAAAAGCTAAGAGGTGGTTACTATACTCCCAAAGAGATCGCTAGATTTTTGTCTAAATGGGCAATAACAAAAGAGACTCAAAAAATTCTTGAACCAAGTTGTGGTGATGGTAATTTTATTGAGGAAGCTATTCTTAGATTCAAAGAACTTGGTGTTGATGAAAAAGGGCTCAAGGGGCGTATAAAAGGAGTAGAACTTATTGAAGAAGAAGCTCTTAAGGCTAAAATTCGAGCAAAAAAATTGGGCGTCAATTCTACAACTATTGTCAATTCAGATTTTTTTCATTATTTAAATTCAAAAAAAGCTAGTCGATATGATGTTGTTTTAGGCAATCCTCCGTTTATACGTTATCAAAATTTTCCAGAAGAACACAGAGAATTAGCAATTTCAATGATGGAAAAGTTGGGATTAAAGCCAAATAAGATGACAAATATTTGGGTTCCTTTTTTAGTTATTTCATCATCTCTTCTTAAATCTGATGGAAGACTTGCTATGGTTATTCCTGCTGAACTCTTTCAGGTGAAATATGCTGCTGAAACCCGAGTCTTTTTATCCAATTTTTTTGATCGTATTACAATTATAACGTTTAAAAAACTTGTATTTAAAAATATTCAACAAGAAATTGTATTGATGCTTTGCGAAAAGAAAATAGTAAAAGGCAAAGGTATTAGGGTTATTGAATGTGCAAATTTGAGTGAATTAAATAATCTCAATTTCAAAGAAATAAACGGATCAAATGTAAAGCCAATTGATCACACAACAGAAAAATGGACAAAGTATTTCTTATCAGAAAACGAAATCAATTTACTAAAACGACTGAAAAATGACAAAAGGATTATTCCATTTAGTGATATTCTGGAAGTTAATGTTGGATTAGTAACAGGAAGAAATGAGTTTTTCATGATGACAGAAAGTCAGGTAAAAGAATGGAATTTAAAAAAATATACCATTCCTGTTGTAAGCAAATCCAATCAACTGAAAGGAATTACTTTTTCTAACGAAGATTTTAAAGAAAATTCAAAAGAAGATAAATCTGTTTATTTATTCATTCCTCCTAATAAAGATTTTGAGGATTTGCCAAAGGAATGTCAGAAATATATTAAATATGGTGAGTCAATTTTTTTTCATACTGGGTATAAGTGTAGAATAAGAAAACGATGGTATATTACTCCATCTTTATGGGCACCAAGTGGTTTTGCTTTGAGACAGGTCGGTGATTATCCTAAAATTGTAATAAATGAGACAGGAGTGACATCAACAGATACAGTACACAGAGTTAGGTTTAAAGATAATGTAGATAAACAATTAGCAGTCATTTCTTTTTTTAATTCTCTTAGTTTTGCTTTCTCTGAAGTTACAGGACGAAGTTATGGGGGAGGTGTCTTGACGTTTGAACCAACAGAAATGGCAGACATTAGAATTCCCGTTTTAAAAAAAATGTCAATTGATTTTGAAAAGATAGACCAACTTATCCGTAATCGTGAAATTGAAAAGGTATTAGATATTGTTGATAAAGAATTATTGATAAAACAACATAAGTTTTCAAAAGAAGATACAGAAACATTGAGGAGGATTTGGAAAAAACTTTCAAAACGAAGACACTGTAGAAAGTAGGGGGTTGCAAAAAATAGAGCTGGTATAAAAACCAGCTCTATTTGTAATTTTACTAATAGCCTACGGTCTAAATCATATTGTCCCATAGCTCACTGTCTTCAAGTTTGTTTTTGAAGGCGTTTATGAATTCCGCGCCCATTGCACCGTCTACTACCCGATGGTCGGCGCTTAGACTTACTTTCATGATGTTTCTAATCACGATTTCTCCGTCAATAACTACTGGAGTTGGAATAGCTGACGCTACCGCCAGGATTGCGGCTTCGCCGGGATTGATGATGGCACCGAAACTTTCGACATTCAGCATTCCCATGTTGGAAATAGTGAAAGTTCCGCCTTTCATTTCGTCCGCGCCTAATTTATTTGTTCGTGCTTTTTCGGCCAATTCAGCGATTTCCGCTTGAATTTCGTCGAGAGCTTTGCGGTCGGTGTTTTTGACGACTGGAACTACCAGTCCGTTTTCAACACTTACCGCGACACCGACATTTACTTTGCTTTTGCGGACAATCGCGTTTCCTTGAACTGCCGCGTTCACATAAGGGAATTCTTTCAGGGTCATAGCCGCGGCTTTGACGATGAAAACATTTACGCTTAAGTTGATGTCGTCTTCTTTTAATTGTTTGCGTTTAGCCATCAGGTCGGTCATATCAATACTGACTGTTACATAAAAATGCGGAATAGTCTGTTTTGATTCAGTCAGGCGTTCCGCGATAATGCGGCGCATGGCGTTCATTTCCTGAGGTTTTTCGTCTGCCGCGTCTTTGACGTCAGCTAAAGTTACTCGTCCATTTTCGCCTGAACCGTCAATCGCGATAAGTTCGAGATTTTCTTTTTTGGCTAAATTAAATGCGGATGGAGTAATTTTTTTGTCATTATATCCTGAAGTCTCAAGATAATTTTTGACATCACCTTCGTTAACGCGTCCAACTGTGCCGCCGGTGCCTTGAATCTTCTTCAAGTCGATCAGGTAATCCTGCGCTAATTTTCTGGCGCGGGGGCTCGGGTTGGGAATATGAACAACCGGAACAGATGCAGAAGCGGACGCGGGTTCGAAGGGGGCGTTCGCTTTTTGCACCTGACCGGTTGAAGTTTTAATTGGAGTCGGAGCAGCTTTTGCTACCGGAGCCGCGGGCTTAGCCGGGGCTGCCGCTTTTGGAGCGGGAGCTTCAGCTATTTCGGGAATTTCTTCGCCGGGTTTGCCGAGCACACAGGCAGTTATCATTACCGGAACTTCTTTTCCGGCGGGGACGACTATTTTGAGCAGCGTGCCCTCGAATTGAGATTCAACTTCGAGAACCGCTTTGTCAGTTTCGACTTCGAACAAAACATCGCCTTTTTTAATGACGTCGCCCTCTTTGGCGCGCCATGAATCTATTATAACAGTCTCTTCGGACTGTCCTAATTTTGGAATTGGTACTAATGTAGCCATTTTCAAATTCTCCCTTAAGTGCTTACGCTAAAGAACGAGCTGCGTTAACCATATCTTCAACAGTTGGCAGGAATGCCGCTTCAAGAGTATGCGCCTGAGGAGCAATACCGTTTTTAGCACCGATTTTTAATATTGGAGCATCGAGATAATCGAAGCATTCGGCAGTAACTTGAGAGACAATTTCGCCGGTAAAACTACCGATGTCAACGCATTGGCTGATTGCCACGCAACGACCAGTTTTCTTAACTGACTCGAAAACTGTTTCCCAGTCAAACGGAACCAGTGTTCTCGGGTCGATAATCTCAACGCTGATGCCTTCAGCTTCGAGAGCGTCAGCGGCTTTGATAGCGTCAGAGACTGCCGGCCCCCAAACGACGAATGTTACGTGAGAACCTTCACGAACAATATTAGCTTCGCCAAATGGGATAGTGTATTCTTCTTCCGGCACGAAACCTCTTTCATTATAAAGGAGCTGACCTTCAACAAACATTACCGGATTGTCATCACGGATAGCTGTTTTAATCAAGCCCTTGGCGTCGTATGGGTTGGAAGGATATGCTACATATAATCCGGGGATATGAGCGAACATTGATTCGAGCGATTGTGAATGCTGACCGCCGTAACCTTTACCACCACCGACAGAACAACGTACAACCATTGGAACAGTTGTTGAAGCACCAGTCATGTAGTGCCATTTCGCCGCTTGATTCGAGATTTGATCCGAAGCCATCAATGCGAAGTCCATATACATTAATTCAGCGACCGGGCGGTATCCGCACATTGCCATACCGACTGCGTTACCGCAGATGCAGGCTTCTGAAATCGGAGTATTGAATACACGGTCACGACCGAATGATTCGAGGAAACCTTTTGATAATTTGAAAGCACCACCATAATCAGCTACGTCTTCACCAAAGAAAAGAACACGCTGGTCGCGAAGCATTTCTTCCATGATACCTTCTTTGATGGCATCGCGGTAAGTCAGTGAAGAACCTTCACGGCGTTTGATGACCGGCAAATCCTGATAGACTGCGGGTTTTGAGAATTGCTCTGGAACAACATCACAAACAGAATCAGCATACATGTGCTTGATAACATCTTCCGCTACCGGATCAGGAGCGTCAGCGGCGCGGCGAGCGGCGCGGGCGTTACGGTCGGCAACTTTTGTTTCAACAGCTTTAAGCTGTTTTTCTGTGAATGCTTTAGATTTTTTCAACTGCATACGGAAGACATCGACCGGATCAACTTCTTTCCAGCGTCCTTCTTCTTCTTTAGTACGGTATTCGTTACGTGGGTCAGACAAGCTGTGTCCGTAGTAACGATAAGTATCAAGTTCCAGTAATACCGGACCTTCGCCTTTGGCGATGATTGCTTTGGCGCGGGTGATAGCGTCGCGAACCGCGAGGACATCCATACCGTTTACAACTTCGGCGTGCATGTTGTTGTTGGAGAAACCAGCGGCGCGGCGGGCGAGATAATCCAAACCGTTTACTTCGCCGTCAGCACGTCCAGTCATTCCGAAATGGTTGTTGACGATAGCGTAAATGATTGGTAAACCATATTTTGTCCTGGCAATGTCGCCAGTGAATTGTTCCTGAGCCGCCCAGTTAAGAGTTTCGAGAACGACACCATTGGCGTAAGCTCCGTCACCGGCAAAACTGCAAACTACGTTTTTGTGCATTTCTTCGTCAATACGGCAAACCATACTTGCGCCGGTAGCGATTGGAATACCGCCACCCACGATAGCGTTCGCGCCGAGGTGACCAACACGGAAGTCAGCGATGTGCATACCGCCGCCGCGACCTTTACCGTAACCGCTTTCTTTACCGAAAAGCTCGGCGATTGTGCGGTAAACATGATCTTCCATGACTGCTTCGCGGAGCTGTTCGCCCTTGAGATTTGAAAATTCAGGACAGCGTTCTTTTAATTCGTCTTCGTTCATGCGTTTGATGGCATGAAAACCTTTAGCGATAGAGTCGCCGTGTCCACGGTGAGTGGAAGTAATCATATCAGAGATGCTCAAAACAGAACATGCTCCGGCGGCTGTGGCTTCCTGTCCGATAGACAAGTGAGTAGGACCACGGTAATCGTAATCGCTAATGATTTCGTAAGCACCAGTACGGCATTTGAGGATCATTTCTTCAAATTCACGAATAACGAGCATTGACTCATACATTTCAATGAGTTCAGCTTTTGTAACATTTTTAGCTTTTAATTCGTCCGCGATTTCCTTATCATACTGATAAGCTGTGATGTTTTTAAACTTAATCGTCCGCTTTTTAAAGTCAGGACCCAAGTCACTGTAATAGTTACCCATTTTTAATACTTCCTTTTTTTAGTTAGTTTATTTATAAGTTTTAATAATTTGTGATTAATTAAGCACTTCAACTTCTTGTTCATTTAACTTCTCTATAACTTGTTCTGATATATTGCAATCAGAAATAAGGACATCAATATCCTTAATACTGCCACTTGTAGCAAATGATGGAACGCCGATCTTGCTGCTGTCGACCAAAACAATAACTTTGGCGGCACGTTGCATAATCAATTCTTTTGTATAGGCTTCGCTGGGCTCGGTGGTTGAAATACCGTTTTCAGTGCTAAAACCGATTGTTCCCATAAATGCTTTATTTATATTTAATGAATTAACGATTTGCGCGGTCAAAGGACCAACTAGAGTACGGCTGATCGCGCGGAATTCACCGCCGAGCAGAATTAAACGATGTGGACTTTCCATAAGTTCCGCCGCCGCCATGATTGAGTTGGTGACGATGGTTAAATTTTTCTTTTTGTTTAGCTTGCGGGCGAGTGCCAGAACGGTACTGCCGCCGTCGAGAAATATAGAATCATTATCATCAATCATTTCAAGAGCAAGATTCGCGATTTGATTTTTTTCGCTAGCATGAAAAGTAGCTTTTTTGGCAAAAATAGGTTCAGTGCGGGGGAATTGCACTCTAACTGCTCCACCATGAACGCGTCGGGCTTTGCCTTGTTCTTCAAGACTTTGAAGGTCACGGCGTACAGTAGCTTCCGACACCTTCAGTCTTTCACTGAGGTCGCTAAGAGAACCGACTTCATTGCTCAAAGCCTGCAGAATAAGTCTTTCGCGTTCCGCTGATAAAAGTTTTCTTTTACTCTTGGGCATTGTTCCGTCACTTGTATTAGATAAAAAGTTTATCCATCTATTATACAACTTTTGCAATATTTTGCAAGCTTTTGAAATAAAATATAATGAAATTTGCAAAATATTGCAAATTTGAACTAGGAAAATAAATAAAAAACCGCAGCGATCTTTCAAGAAAGATGCGAGCGTCCGAGCTGTCA
>JAHOYW010000161.1 GCA_019038735.1 Victivallales bacterium
CCATAGCCCTTATCCATTACGATGCAAGCATCGGGGAATTAACCCTCCTTTGATTAAACGGAATAAGTATTTACAAGAAAAATAAAATAAATTGCAAAAAGTATTATTACTCCGGCTTATAATCAGCTTGCATACTTAGCTGAAACAGAACTCAAAGCCAATTTGGGTAATGACATAGCTTATGCTCAAACCTAGATGAGCTAAAGTCATTTGATTATGAATTGAACAGCATTTGCATTGTGAAACTCCTTCAACTCCCTGATGGAGTTAGCAGATTAATATTATTCCTAGATTAATAAAAGAATCTCTAGGCAATAATTAAATCAACCTTATTGAGCTCCAGTTGTTTTTTAAAGTCATCATCTTCTATGACAGTGCTTATAAGAATATCAATATCGTTTAACTGGCAGACTTTGCACATTGCTGATTGTCCTAATTTTGAAGCATCGGCAATAACAACAACCTTGTCGGCGTTCTCAATCATTGCGCGTTCCGTTTCCACAACTAACTCGTTTGTATTACTGATGCCGTTTATATCTATACCGGCAGCTGATATAAACGCAATGTTCGCATGATATTTTGATAAAGATTCTTTTGTTTTTGGACCAAGTAATATTCCAGATTTTCTATAAAGAAAACCTCCAGTCATATAAAATTCAAGAGCAGAGTTAAAGGGATGTCTTTCTTCAATAATATTCGCCAGCTTCAAGGAGTTACTTATTATCCGAAGATCAATGTTCTGCAAAAAATATCCCATCTGTGCCGTGGTGCTACCGCCATCTATAAATATTACATCTTCAGGAGAAATTAATTCAACAGCCTTTTTAGCTAAAGTCGCTTTTTCTGATGAATAGCGATTCTCACGAATAGCATAAGGCAGTGTGTCGTGGTCAAAGTCAAGTTTCTTGATGCCGCCATGAACTTTTGTAACTATGTTGTTGTCCGCTAAATATGTAAAATCACGGCGTATAGTCGCGGGGCTTGCAGGAAATAACTCCATAGCTTTTTCGACAGTTAAAAAATCATTCTCCGCAAGATATTTAACTATTTTGTCCTGCCTTATTCTTTGCAACATAAGATCATTCCTAAATGTTATTTTTAATCAAATATAATCATAATAAATGATTATAGCAAGAAAAAAGCTAAAAAAACAATAAATTTATATGATTAGTATTGATTTGCTATGATTGCGGGTTATAATAAAACGATTATATTTGATTATTTAATTAACTAAAGGGTCAAGCAATGAAACAGAATATTTTGAAACTTGAAGAAGAATTAAATTTTTTTGATTTAAAAATACGCAGGAATGCCTTACTGGAGCTTTCCAAAATCAAGGATGATCCTTCTCATGCGGGAAAAAATGTCAATATGCACTTTCACTCATTTTTTTCCTACAACTCTGAAGTCTGGTCGCCGTCGCGTATTGCCTGGGAAGCTAAGAAGGCGGGACTTTATGCCGCAGGGCTTTGTGATTTTGACGTGCTTGACGGGCTTGATGAGTTTTGGGAGGCATGTGAAATACTTGAACTGCGCGCGACCATCAATCTTGAAACAAGAGCTTATTTGAATGAGTATTGCGATTCAGACATCAACTCTCCGGGAGAAGCAGGTGTTACCTATATAATGGGTGCTGGCTTTACTGAAATGCCGGAAGCGGGTTCAAGTCAAAATATGATCCTCGCTGACTACAGGCAGGGAGCAAAGGAACGCAATATTGCGCTCATCAAGCGTATCAATGCGAAATTGATTGAGATTGCTATTAATTATGATAATGATGTTTTGCCTTTGACTCCGTCCGGGGCGGCCACCGAACGCCATATCATAAGCGCATATATCAATAAAGCGGAAAGTGTTTTTGCAGATAAAAATGCTCTTGTGGATTTTTGGAGCAAGATTTTCGACACAAATAAAGAAGAAACCAACGCCTTAATTAACAATTTACCAAAGCTGGAAGATATTACCCGCACCAAGCTCGCCAAGCGAGGCGGAATCGGCTACGTTCAACCATCGATCGATACCTTTCCATCAGTTGATGAGTTCATCAAATGGGTTGCTTCATGTAATGCAATTCCAATGATGACCTGGCTGGACGGTATAAGTAATGGAGAATCTGACGCAAATGCTATGTTGACCTGCATGAAAGATAAAGGCGCAACCGCATTGAATATCATTCCTGATAGAAACTGGAATATTGCCGATCCGGCAAGCAAATCTCTAAAAGTCGCAAAGCTGGCGGAAATCATTGAAGCTGCTGATGCTATGGGATTGCCAATCAATATCGGAACGGAAATGAATAAGTGTGGTCAACCTTTTGCGGATGACCTTGACGGCGAAGTATTGAATAAACACAAGGATGTTTTTCTTAAGGGAGCACAAATAATGGTCGGACACACAATTCTCACAAAATTCGCTAATTTCCCATACTGCGGTACGAAAGCATCTGAAAAATTCTCAGATATTTATGAAATGAATCTTTTTTTCGAAGCAGTCGGAGCTTTGCCGCCATTAAGCGTGGATTCAGCAGAAAAACTTCGTAAAATGGGAACCGAAAAAGCATTGATAAAACTAACAGAAATGATAGATAACTAAAGGTAAAAACATGAAAGCAGCAATAATTAAAAAACCTGGCGTAATCGCGATTGAAGATATCGAAACTCCAAAGCCTGCAAAAGGTGAAATACTCTTGAAAGTAGACGCATGCGCGCTTTGTGGGACAGATCAAAGAGTATTGAAAGGCGAAAAGTATGTTGATGTACCAATCGTCGGACATGAAGTCACTGGAACTGTTGAAGCAGTGGGACCGGAAGTACAGAATATAAATATTGGAGAACGATATGCTGTTCAGACAGTCATAGGATGTGGACATTGCGCATGGTGCAAAATCAGCAGGGAAAATCTTTGCGAAAATGGATTTAAGGCAATTGGTTACCAGTGGAACGGCGGTTTTGCGGAATATATGATAATGCCGGAACTCGGAGTGAAACAAGGCTGTCTTATTCCAATTCCAGACACAATATCTGACGAAGAAGGAACAATTATTGAACCATTAAGCTGCTGTGTTAATGGTATGCGGGCAATTCCGTTTGAAGATAACGAGCTCAAGGAAGTAGCTATTTTTGGCGGTGGAATTATCGGAGTATTGAACGGACTCGTCGCCAAGGCACGTGGAGCTGAAAAAATAACTATTCTTGATGTGTCACAGGATAGACTTGATCTCCACCAGAAACTCAATCTACCTTTTGATAATTTTATAAATACAAAAAAGACTGATCCAGTTGAATGGGTTAAAAATTATACAAATGGACGCGGCATGGATGCTATTGTTGTCGCGGCTTCGGTAAAAGAGCTGGTTCCGACAGCAATGGAAATGCTGGCAAGAGCAGGACACTTGTCAATTTTTGCGGGAATGCCGAAGTCAAATCCTCTCGAAAATATTGATCTGAATCTTATTCATTATCAAGAATTTCATGTACATGGCGCGAATAGCTCTGTCGAAAGAGATTACATTGAAGCGCGTAATTATATCGTATCGAGAAAAATCAACGTAAGCGCATTAGTAACCCATACCTTTGAGCTTGAAGATTTTAATGAAGCGGTCAAAACGCAAGGCAATCCTGCATCGGGAGCCATGAAAGTTATTATTAAAAACTAAATCAGGAGATAAAAAATGTCATTATTTAATAAATACAACAAAGAAATTGAACTATTCGTAAAAGTTTGTCATCGTCTCGCGAACAATATGTTCGTAACAGGATTTGGCGGTAATATGGCCTGGAAGCTGGATGATGATGTAATCTTAATTACTCCTACTCAAATGAATAAAGGTGATATTACTAAAAAAGACCTTGTCTTTTTGAATATGGCGGGCGATACACTTGGAGGCACAAAACGTCCGACAGGTGAAAAACCGATGTATTTGGAGTTTTTCAATAAAAGATCTGATATTACAAGTGTTGTACATTGTCATCCGCCATGCGTGTGCGCAACGGCAATCCTTGAGGATGAATCTATCTTGATGCGTCCTTATTATCCGGAAACTGTTACTGAGGTAGGTCCAGTGCCAACGGTTCCTTACGGCGAACCGCTTACCTTGCAACTTGCCGAAAACTTTGCGCCTTTTTTGCAGAAATATAATAGTTTCATCATGAAAAATCATGGTCTTGTAACGATGACTACAGGTGATATTTACTGGACATTACTAACCGTTGAACTTCTTGAGAGTTCCGTAAATTCAATACTCAAAGCTATGTCTGTAGGCTCATTAAAAGAATTATCAAAAGAAGCTCTTACAAATCTCGGCAATGTAATGAAAACTCGCGACTTGCCGCTTTTCGGAGCACCAGGAATAAATAAAACTCTTGAAGGTATGTACTTTTAAAGAAAAGGATATAAAAATGCGAATTGCTGTATGTATTAAACAAGTGCCGGAAACCAAGTCCGTGAAAATGGACCCGGAAACCCGCACGGTTATTCGGCAGGGAGTACAGGCGATAATAAATCCGCTTGATCTCTACGCAATTGAAGCCGCGCTCCAACTCAAAGAAGCTTATGACGCACAAATCACCGCCGTATCAATGGGACCGCCGCAGGCGGTAACTGCCCTCAAAGAAGCTGTCGCGATGGGCGTTGATGAAGCTGTCCTGATCAGTGACCGGGCTTTTGCCGGATCAGATACTTGGGCGACTTCATATATATTAGCCGAAGCACTCAAACAGCTTGGCGAATTTGACCTGATTTTATGCGGTGAACGCGCCACCGACGGCGACACCGGGCAAGTCGGCCCCGAAATGGCGGCGGCTCTGGATTTACCCGTCGTAACTTATGTAAATCATATAAATGAATTAGAAGATGGAAAATTAAAAGTTTCACGCTTGGTCGAGAATGGAACGCAAAAACTGTCTATGCAGCTTCCGGGAGTTCTCACTGTGGTAAAAGAAATCGGTGAACCTAGACTGCCGACTTTTCGGGGTAAACTAAAAGCTAAGGAAATAGAACTACCTGGCTTTGATCTGGAAAGCTTGAAACTTGATAAAAGCCTTATAGGACTAAAAGGCTCACCCACAAGAGTAGTCAAAATCTTCCGTCCTGAAGTCGTCCGCAACTGCGAACTAATGAAAGCTGAAACAGAAGCACAGACAGTCGAAGCCGTTGACGCGATGCTGGCCTTTATTAAGGAGGAATCAGTATGAAAAATATCTGGATACTAGCTGAACAAGACGCCGGCGAAGTCAAAGCGGTTTCATACGAACTTTTGACGCGCGGACTGGCTCTGGCAGAAAAAAGCGGACGAAAACTTTGCGCTATGATCTTTGGGAATAATATTTCCGAAGATGGTTTAAATGAACTTATTGCGCGCGGCGCGGAACGCGTTGTCGCTGTTGAAGCACCGGAACTTGAACATTTTCTGGTTGAACCTTATTCCGTCTGCATGTTGGATCTAATAAAAAAATATGAACCTGAAATAATTTTAGCGGCGGCGACTACAACAGGCAGGACTTTGATGCCCTATGTCGCGATGACCGCTGATGCTGGTTTGACCGCGGATTGTACTGAATTGGATATTGAAGATGAAACAGGTTTGCTATTGCAGACCCGTCCGGCAATTGGTGGTAATATCATGGCAACAATCAAATGCCCTGAACACCGTCCGCAAATGTCCACTATTCGTCCGAAATCAACTCCAGAAGCGGATCGTCAAGAAGGACGAGCAGGTGAGCTTATTCGCCTGAGAGCTCCGGCTGAAGCAAGCAAGAGCAGAGTCTATTACGAGGGATTTGAACCTGATACTGAAGAAATGAACTTGCAGGATGCCGAACGTGTCGTTGTCGTCGGGCGTGGAATCAAAACTCAAGCTAATATAAAATTAGCCCGTAAACTCGCAGATTTATTAGGCGCGGCATTAGGCGCGAGTCGTGAAGTTATTGACCGCGGCTGGCTGAGCTATCCGCACCAGATCGGTTTGAGCGGCAAAACCGTTACTCCAAAATTATATATAGGCATCGGTGTTTCAGGAGCGATTCAGCATCTCGCCGGAATGCAGACATCTGAATGTATTATTGCCATCAATAAAGACCCGGACGCGCAGATTTTCCATGTCGCTGATTTTGGAATTGTCGGAGATCTTTTTGAAGTCCTGCCAATCCTCATTGAAAAGCTTAAACGGGGAGAAAAAATATGTTAAACGAAACAAAATATAAAAAAGTTACTCCCGAAATAATCAAAGAACTAGCAACTATTGTCGGCGAAAAATACATTATTTATAATGATCCCGAAAGTCTTGAGGTTTTTTCTCATGACGAAATCCCAGGCTCTGTTTATCGGCACATGCCCGAGGCGGTAGTCCGTCCGCAAACAGCTCAGGAAATCGCTGAAATCATGAGACTTGCCAATCGAGAAATGATTCCTGTTACACCGCGCGGCGCGGGCTCAGGGCTTTCCGGCGGAGCTGTTCCGGTTCACGGCGGTATTGTGGTACTTGTTGACCGCATGAATAAAATCATTGAGATCGACGAAAAAAACATGATGATAACCCTTGAGCCGGGCGTTGTTTCCAATGATATAAACGAATGCCTGAAAGATTATGGTTTATTTTATGCCGGCTACCCGATGAGTCTGGAAACCTGTTATATCGGCGGTAATGTCGCGGAAAATGCCGGCGGTGGCAAAGCGGTCAAATACGGCGTTACTTCACGTTATGTCCTCGGTCTTGAAGTCGTTACCCCGACTGGGGAAATAGTCGAACTCGGCGGTAAGCTGATTAAAAATGTTACCGGCTACGACTTACTTCAACTTATGACCGGCTCAGAGGGGACTTTGGGATTTTTTACCAAAATCATTCTCAAACTCACGCCTCTACCGAAAGCGCAAGCGGACTTATTGTGCCTATTCCAAACTATTGAACAAGCTATCGAACTTGTTCCGCGCATAATAACTGAAACTGGTGTAACTCCCACTTCAATAGAGTTCATGGATAAAGATTCGATCAAAGTCGCTTGTGATTATCTCAACGAAACGCTTCCTTACGAAAACTGCGGCGCGATGCTCTTATTGACCTTTGACGGCTCGGATATGGAGCAAGTTGAAAAAGATTATGAGCAAGTCGGAAAATTCATCGAAAAGAACGATGTTCAGGAAATATATGTCGCTGATAATCCGTCCACAACCGAACGTATCTGGAAAATCCGTCGTAATATAGCCGAAGCCTACAACATCATATCCACACGCCAAAGCGGTGAAGATTTAGTTGTTCCTCCGGCACAAATCGCCGAGTTACTAGTTGAACTGCAATATATTATCAAGAAATATGACATAATGCTGCCGTGTTTCGGACATGCCGGAGACGGAAACATCCATGCCAGAATTGTTTGTCCTCCCGAATGGAGCGATGAAAAATGGGAAGCGACTTTGCCGAAGATTCTTGAGGAAGTTTATGCTAAAACTATCAGTTTAGGCGGAATGCTTTCAGGCGAACACGGTATCGGCTGTAAACGTGTGAAATATATAAACAAATTCATTTCAGAAGAACATTTGAATTTGCTGCATATAATTAAACGCGGCTTCGATCCCAATAACATTATGAACCCGGGAAAGGTATTTTAAAAAGATTGAACATCGAACGTTCAACATCGAACATCGAATGAAAAAAATAAAAGGATTAAAGATATGAAAGCAATGAGGTTGACAGGCATCCGTGAGATGGAAATGCTGGAAGTACCCAAACCAACAATTACCTCCGATAAAGATGTACTTATCAAAATGACCGACGTCGGCGTGTGTGGTTCGGATGTTCATTACTACACTCGCGGTAAAATTGGTTCGCAAGTAGTAAAATATCCGTACACCGTTGGACATGAAGGCTCAGGAATCGTTGAAGCCATCGGATCAGCTGTTACACGGGTCAAACCCGGAGACGCTATTGCCGTTGAACCGGCGACCTGCTGTCATAAATGCGATCAATGCCTGAACGGGCGCGAACATACCTGTAGAAATTTAACTTTCCTGGGCTGCCCCGGACAGGTCGAAGGGTGTCTGAGCGAATACATAGTGATGAAAGAACAATCATGTTTTCCGCTCGGCGACAAAATTACACTTGAAGAAGGCGCGCTTTCTGAACCATTATCTATCGGAGTTTACGCCGTTAAAATGTCTATTCCAATGAAAGACGCGAAAATCGGCATCCTTGGTTGCGGTCCAATAGGTTTAAGTGTTCTCCTGCCGGTCATAGCACAGGGCGCGGAAAGAGTTTATGTTACAGATAAGCTCGATTATCGGCTTGAATTAGCTGAAAAAGCCGGAGCGACATGGACTGGTAATCCAATGAAAGAAAATGTAGAACAAGCTGTTACTGAACAAGAACTGGGCTTACTAGATGTAGTTTTTGAATGTTGTGGTCAGGTGGAAGCAGTAACTAATGCTCTCGCGATGCTCAAGCCCGGCGGCAAACTGATGATGATCGGGATACCTGAGACTGACACTTTGGAGTTTGATATGGACAACATGCGCCGCAAAGAAATCTGCGTACAGAATGTCCGTCGTCAAAACCAATGTGTTCAAGCGGCTCTGGATATGATCGCGAACAAGGATTTTGACGTCAACATCATGACAACCCATTATTTCAATTTCGCAAACACAAAAGAAGCTTTTGATCTGGTAGATAAATATGATAACGGAGTAGTCAAAGCAATAATAAAGGTTTAAGGGTTAATATTTCCTCAGAATATTAATATTGTCAATATCTCTGAAAACACATGCAAAATATAGTTGAACTAAGCCGCATTCGCGACCCCATTATCTTATCCTCAAGTCCGGTTTCTGCCGGGAAATAATAACTAACTTGAGGAGGCTCCGAAGCGCACTTGTCATTAATTGGGATATTTTAGGTGTCCATAGACGTGAACATCGGACTACAAAACGAGTAACGTTACGCAAGGTGATACAGGATTCTTACCAAAGCGCTCATTCAAAAATCTGAGAATAATTGGCAAATAACTATTCAAGCTAACCGAGGCCAAGCCACGCTCTTTTTCAAGATATTCAGCAAAATTACACATGATTCTCTAAATCATCTGAACAATCTTTTCAACTTTTTTTGGTGCGATTCCAGAATCTCGCAAGTATTTAAGCAAAGCATTCAATGTGGCTAAATCACCTCGGCGAATGTATCCGGAGCGCGGTCGTTCCTTAAAGAATATCTTTATAATATTTCCATTAATTTTATGCGGTTTTATATCTCGCGTCATGAGCCACTTATCAAAATTAAAAATCATTTTCAACTTTGCATGTAAAGTTGCATGACCCTTGCGCTAATAACATTGAATGGAAGCCAGACATATATTTGTCCAACAGTCCGAGACAGTTTGTGGGAACAGCTTTTGATTTTGATGTCTGCATTTCTTTTCCTCCTGATTTAGTGTTAAAACTTGAAACTCGAAGAGAAAATGATACCAGAATCGCTTTCGAAGGGATAACCCCTCTGCAACCTTGGTTTGTTGCCATTTCAGATTTATTAATAGCGAGATGTCCAATTGGAGCTCTTGTTGAAAGTATTATTGAATTTGCAGAAATTAGTTTGGCAGATGATTTTTGTAATCCCTTGGATTCAAAATACAAGTGCGACACTTCTTATTCTTTATTTTTTCTTTTAATG
>JAHOYW010000262.1 GCA_019038735.1 Victivallales bacterium
ATGGAAACACCTTTACACCCTGAATAGTCAACATGTCATCACTGCGTGAAGAAATACGCTCGACCCGACGCAATGAACGCCCACATTTACAATCCCCCGGCACAATTCTAGTTATATCACCCGTCCGGTAACGAATCATCGGCATTGTCTGTTTGCTCAAAGTCGTCAGCACTAATTCGCCCAACTCTCCTTCCGGCAAAACTTTTCCAGTATTCTGATCAATGATTTCAGGATAAAACAAATCTTCCAAAATATGTAAACCATCCCGGCATTCGCATTCAATCCCAATACCCGGACTGATGATTTCAGATAAACCATAAATATCATAGGCTTGGATAGAACTACTCTCTTCAATCCGTGAACGCATTTCCTTAGTCCACAGCTCCGAACCAAAAATTCCTATTCTCAATGGCAGATCACGCAAATCAATACCTATTTCACCAGCTTGTTCCACAATAAAATTAAAATAGCCCGGAGTACAGCAAATGCCCGTTACTCCAAGCTCTTTCATTATCCTTATCTGACCTTTGCTGTTGCTACCGCTAGCCGGGACAACTGTCGCGCCAAGTGCCTCGATACCATAATGAACACCAAGCCCACTGGAATTTTGGATAATATCGTCTTTGCGAATGCCGACGCAAAGCAAACAGCGTTCCATAGCATCTGTCCACATCTGAATATCTTCCTTGCTATATCCGGCAACAAGCGACTTATCAAAAGTCTGCAAACGAACAACATCCTCCATCGAGCTGCCCAAAAGACCATAAGGATAATTGTCATGCAAATCAGTTTTCGTAGTAAATGGCAGTTTAGCTATATCTTCCAGTGATTTAATATCAACAGGTTTCAAAGAAATTTCATCAAGGCGCATTCTGAAAAGCTGAATATTAGCATAAGTCTTTTGGACAATTTCCTGCAGTCGTGCGAGCTGTAAAGCTCGAAGTTCTTCAAGCTTTATAAAATTCTTATCTGTCATTTCTTTTCTACCATGATTATTGAAAATTATATATTAATCTACTCCATCGCGTGAGATATGCAATTTTCATACGAACAATAACTAGAAGAAAGAAGTCCTAAATACACAAGTCGAAAAAAGGAGAATCAGAAGATGAAAGCACTATTTATAGCAGTATTCGCGACCTTCGTATTTGCCTTGATAATAATATATCACGATTCACAGCGAACAAAAGCCGAGCTGAGCGACAATGCAAAAGTCATAGTCTTAAACAATACAATAATACAAATCTCAGAGTAAAATCACTACATATCTTCTTCGGTCAGGGGACGAAGTACTTCTATCTTGTACATCTCTTTTTTAGGAATTAATATTTTCACTCTGGGTTCCGGACTATAAATAATGTTGTCTTTATGTTTCGCCAAAAGCAAAATTAATTTTTGCGGCTCGTTCTTCAATTTTAAGATATAATTACCTATCCATACATTTATTGGTTTCGGACGGGTTATTTTCGCTTTTCTGACCACTATGTATTTCTTCATAGTCGCTGGTCTCATACGCTTATGCGCCAACATAATCTGATATTTTCCAGCTGGAAGATTCCTGATATGAATTACTTTTGATAAATCCTTGCTTGCCCCCTCAACTGTCAGACCATGTTCTTTGCCGTTTACATAAACGCTTACTCCCGGAGGATTGACTATTAAATCAATTCCTCCAGTATTGCGTTTCAGGGTAAACTCAATGATATTTTCCCTTCCCGCGCTAACATAAGCGTCACGGCTTATGCTGTCAAAGCCATTCTTTTCAACTCTTATTTTGTATGCTTTTGTTTTTGCTTCGAGATCAGAAACAATCAGTGGAGTTTTTCCAAAAGTTCTATCATCTATATACACCAATGCTCCTTTAGGAGTGCTACGAAATTCTAACGAACCAGGCAGACGAAGCAGAGTAAAGGTTTTAGCAGTCTGTTTATCACGCACTATATCCACAGTAGTTTTTACTTCAGAAAAGCCAGCTAAAGTAATTTTAATTTTATGCATCCCTTCCTGTAATTCTGTACGAAATGGAGAGAATCCGCGAGCTTTACCATTAATATATACTCTTGCCTTGGGGGGGATAGTTTTTAAAACAAATGTACCTATATCAGATTCTAGAGAAGCACTGACTTTTTGAGGACGAATATCAGTAAGCATCCATTTCACAATTCTAGGGGCACGATTGACATGTTCTATTTGAGCGGAATATTCACCCAGTTTTAAATTAGTGAGCACCAGTGGAGTAAGTCCTTGTCTCTTCCCGTTCATCGTAATTTTAGCACCAACCGGATTGCTTGTAATAAGTACCGACCCTCTTACCGGGCGTAAAGTCATAGTCATTTTTTTTGTTTTATTAGCTCTAATTTTCACATATTTCCAAGCGGGCTGATAATTTTTCTTGCTCATTTTAATTAAATAAGTTCCTGGTCGAAGTCTAATCTCAGAAGGAGTTTGATTCTTTTGTGAAATATTGGAGTTCAAAATCACATTCGCACCTTGAGGGATGGAATTAAGTTCCAATATTCCTTGTGGAGCTTTTGCCTTTTCCGGCTCGCAGCCTGTCATCAATAAGATGCTCAAGCTTATTATAATTGCCAAGTATATTTTCATTATTTTTTTCTCGCATTAAGAGTTCGTGAAAATCTGGTTAATTTTTTTCTAACCCATTTTTTAGCTTTATCGTCTTCATACGCCAATAATAACATTTCATTTAATGCTTCTATTCCTTCTTGAAGTTTCCCCAAGCGTTCCAAGCGATCAACTTCGTACTGCAATTCCTTCCAGCGTTTTTTTCTCATACTCTTAACTTCATCATAACGTTTTTTGGCTATGTTATAAAATTTTGGTTTAGATGAAAACTGATTAAGATAGTCAATCGTCAATTTGTAGCGACGTTCAGCTTCCAACAAATTTCCCGAGTTAGCTTTACGGTTGTCATAATATTGTTCCGCCTTCGCGAAACTCTCTATTGCCCGTTTTTGCAGTTCTTTTGGCGGCATAGCAAAAGTTAATAAGTCATAGCTATCGATAAAATCAACAATAGCCATTTCAATATCTTCAAAAGATGTCGGAGCTGAATTATTTTGGATAGTAATCGAATTAACTTTTTTATCCAAAGCAATAGTCATTGTTCTAGTTTTATCCAGATTATTAACAGCAGAACCTTTTGATACTGGATGTAGTTCCATAAATCTGGTATCTTGAATGGCCGTTTTTAATGCTTTGATTAATTCCGGTTTAATTTCCTTGATAATCTTATTGTGATGTCGATCAGCTTTTACATCATCAATCGTGAAAGTCGCGGTATTATTTTCGACAAGTAGAGAAAATCTAAAAATATTATTTTTAGTTATTTCAGTTTTTACATAAGATAAAACCAGTGGTATTGTTTGAGTTTTATTTCCTTGAGCAATATTTACTTTTAAGTTTTCCTTATTGGAGTTCAAAAATATAAAAACAAAAACCACTACCCCTAACAGCAATATCAGGTAAAACATGACATTAAAAATATGTTTTCTGCCAATTGGCACAGAATTTTTCTTATCAGTTTTATTCTTTTTTTTCTGCTCACCAAAAATATCATTCGCATTTTCTGATAGTTCTTTAGCTGTCACATCAGGCGATTTTTTAGCTTCAGTTTTGGGCTTTACTGTTTCAAGAATCGGTTTAATCTCACCGGGGTTTTTCGCTGCATTAGGAGATTTTTCGGGTTTTTTCGACATCGGCTGGAAAACTATTTTTTTCACGCTTTGCTTAGATGCTTCTTTAGCTATCGGAATAACAGGAGTTTCAGTTGCTTTCACTTTGCTTTTTGTTTTACTTTTTTCTTCACCCACGCGAAAGTCCTGCTCGCCGATATTTATAATATCACCTTCTTTCAGAACTTGATTGCCATCAATGAGTTTTTTATTTATTTTACATCCATTAGTGCTTCCCAAATCCTCAATGAACCAAGTACCCTCGCTTTGTTTAAAGAATTTAGCGTGATAACGCGATACTCCTTCAGTCTCTACAATGATGTCATTGTCTAATTCTCTGCCAAGACTAACACCTTCGCCTGACAGTTCGACCAGTTCACCATTTCGTTTGCCGTTTAAAAAATATATTTTCATTTATCATTCTCACTATAAGGAACTACCGACTCCATTTCCTGAGCCATATTTTTTTTAACCATCAATGTAGATAGACCAGCTACAAGTTCTTCAGAAACATTAATTACATGCCCGATTTCTGTCCCACTATGTTCAATAACACCTTCCGGCAACTCAATTATAGTTACAGCTTTTGTGTAGCGCACAAGCATGAGCCATCGCGCAAGATTTTTTCGTAAGCCGACCACTTTATTATCAGAATCCAGAAATAAAACATCTATTTTCTGACTCATGAAAAAAGTATGAATGGCATTACATCCAGTAAAAACCATTGCGTCAAAATCCACCGCATCAAATCTTCTGCCAATCATTCCACGAATTCTATCACTAAAATTTATCGCAAAAAAGGGATTATGTGCAATATACCTTTTATTTGTTAAATTTACAATCATAAAAATGCCTTAAAATATCAAAGTTTTAAATGCCTGCAGTACAATCGGCACTACTAAAATAATAACTACCGCCGGAAAAATAAATAAGGCAAGTGGAAGTATTATTTTCACCGGAGCTTCTCCCGCCTTTTTCTCCGCACGCGAAAAGCGTTTATCACGAAGCATATCGCCTTGAATAGTCAAAAGTTCACCAATGCTTACACCTAACTCCTCTGCCTGAATAATCGAGTTAAGCACCGTTGTCAAATCCGGCTGTCCAACTCTTTTTGCCAAATCACGCAAGGCCTGTGAACGTTTTTTTCCCAGCTTGATCTCGTGAAAAGTACGGCTCAATTCCTCATTCAAAGCATCCATTTTCCGACGCTGGATAATATCCCGCAAGGATGCCAGGAAATCTTTACCGGCTTGAACTGACAAAGTCAGCAAGTCAAGCACATTAGGCAGGGCGCCAAGTATTTCCGTATGTCTGCTTTGAATGACCTTGCGTATCCATACCGGAGGATAAATAATCATTATAACCAGCAGAATCAGTCCTATAAGCGGGCGTTGCTGAATAATACAAAAAACCATTATAATCGCACCGAATATAGCGAGAATAATCCGCATTGAAATAAAATCAAGCGCATTAATAGTGTCAGCGTATCCCCCCATTGACAACTGTTTTTCAGTATGTTCGCGCGTAGCCTTAAAATTTACATTACGAGCAATAAAACGAACATTTACAATAAAAGGCAATGCCAGTTTAAATAGAATCGGCAAATTTTTGCGCATCTCAACACTCATTTTATTTTCTATCGTAATCTGCTGAAACATTTTCAAAGCAATAAACAGGAAAAGACAAACTGATATTCCCGCGCAGACCGCAGGAGTCAATGGATGCATCAATATTTGCATAGTTTATCTCCCTTATACTTTGATTGAGGTTATTTTTCTTATTGATAAAAATCCGAGAATAATCAATATTATAGCTACCACACAACTGATAATACCAATCACAGATTCGAAAAATGCCGACATCGCGTCCGGCACAATGTATGACATCATAAACATTAAAGCAAAAGGCATAATCCCGATTACAATCGCCTGCAAGCGCCCCTGCGAAGTCAAAGCACTGATTTTGCGGTGTATACGGAGGCGTTCACGAATAACCGACGCCAAGCGTTCCAGCACAGAAGTCAATTCTCCACCAGTCTGACGCGCCGTAATTATTGCGACGGCTACCAGTTCAAAATCATCGCTTTCAATACGCCTGCACATATTATCCAAAGCAGTTTCCAGATCCACCCCCAAACGTAATTCTTGAATCAACAGGCGAAATTCAATAGATATCGGCGGTCTATTTTCATCTGCTATAGATTCCAAGGCCTGATTGATACTGAAGCCTGCTTTCAGCGAACTGCTCATGCCGCCGAGCGCGTCTTCAAGCTGTTCATTAAATTTACTTAAACGTCTTGCTTTCAAATAACGCAAGATCAAACGCGGCGCGGGAAAAGTTCCAACCGCGACAATTGCTCCAAGCCCAATAGCTTTTATCCAGGAAAATCCACCACTAGTCATTCCGAAAATAATAACTGTCATGAAACAGCAAACAGCACTAATCGCCAGACTTAAATCAAATATTCTGCCAGCGGGCATTTGCAAAAGAACATCATCAAGCTCAACCGCGGCTTCTTTCAAATAACGATCTTTATAGCGGGTCGAAACATAAATGAAAGTATCAATAATAACCAAAGTCGCCAAAGTTACCGCTACCAATACACATATACTCGGTCCCCAGCTGCTAGTCAAAATATTCAAAAACCACCTCCCGCCACTTCATCGTTGTTGAATATCGAAATATCCAAAGGAATCTTAGCGCGCCTGATATCCTCCATAAAAGTAGGCATATTATTTGTAGAAACGTATTTACCTATAATCTTATCGTTATCGTCCCAGCCTTCATTCTGGAAAACAAAAATATCCTGAAGCGTAATCACATCTCCTTCCATCTTGGTAATTTCGCTGATATTAGTAACTTTACGCGTGCCGTCACGTTCGCGGTTCACCTGAACAATAACGTCAATAGCTGAAGCAACTTGTTCACGAATTGCCCGCAGCGGCAAGTCAAAACCAGCCATCAAGACCAAGGTTTCCAGACGAGCAAGAGCATCGCGCGGCGTATTAGCATGAATCGTAGTCAAAGAACCATCATGTCCAGTATTCATCGCCTGCAGCATATCTAAAGCTTCCCCACCGCGGCACTCACCGATAACGATCCGGTCAGGACGCATCCGCAAAGAGTTACGCACCAGATCGCGAATATTTATCTCGCCCTTGCCTTCAATATTCGGCGGACGGGATTCCAGGCGCACAATATTTTCCTGATGCAGCTGCAGTTCGGCAGCGTCCTCAATAGTAACAATGCGTTCACGATTCGGCAGATAATTACTCAAAACATTAAGTAAAGTCGTTTTACCTGAACCGGTTCCACCGGAAATAACAATATTTTTCCGTACCATCACGCATGCTCTCAAAAATTCCGCCATGTCCGAAGTAAGGGTGTTGAAGCCGATTATATCATCAATATTAAAAGGAGTTTTAGAAAATTTACGAATAGTCAGTGATGGTCCGTTTAGCGATAATGGAGGAATGATAGCATTCACACGGGAACCATCCGGTAAACGAGCGTCCACCATTGGCGAACTTTCATCAATGCGCCGTCCAAGCGGAGCGACAATTCGTTCGATAGCCGCCAACACCTGATTATCATCAGCAAATGCCGTATCCGTCCGGTACAATGTTCCTTTACATTCCACATAGACCTCGTCCGCGCTATTGACCATGATTTCTGTAATATCATCAAGAACGGTCAAATATTCCAAGGGTCCTAAACCAATAGCTTCCTGAACGAGTTCACGTTCGATAGTTTCAAGTTCCACACCATCGGGCAAGGGAATGGATAATTCAGAGAGGATTTCTTTTATTGTTTTTTTAGCACTGTTGCCGAGTTCTTCTTCGGAAGCACCGGATAGCGCGAGTTTTTTGAGATTAAGCCGCTTGAGCAATTCAGCATGCGCGCGTTTTTTTATTTCCTGCACCAGAGAACGGGCACTTTGCGGTATACCGGATATTTCTAATAAAGGAATTTTATCTTTATCCACTTTTCCGGATTTAACAGATTTCAACTGTTCGGAAATAGACTCAAGCTCTTTCTGGTCTTCTTTGGATTTAGTTTTTTCAGGAGGAACTGGAGTGGCGACATCATTAATCGCTTCAGATTCAGGTCCCTGTGCTATTATTTCAACATCCCCGATAGAAATCACTGAATTAATATCCACATTATATTCTTCATTGGGAATTAAAATTTTCCCGTCAATATAAGTACCATCACTGCTGTCCAGATCAATAATCGACAAACTATTATCTTTAACATTAACTTGTGCATGATGCGCGGATACTCCAGCTTCCTCAAAAGGGATATGGCAATCTGTATCAGAACCGATAACATAAACTCCGGGAGGCAATTTCCCTAAAGCATCATCCTGACCTGACTGTTTTATAATAATTTCAAACATTTCCGCCTCGAATTTTATTTAAAGATATTGAAACTTATTGTGAGTTAGCATTATTCTTACGCGACTTATCATCCAAATATTTTTTCAAAGAACGGAAATAAACCGATTTCAAATTGTTCACCTCAGCCGCGTCTTCATTGTTTCTCAAACTGAGAGACAAGCGACCTTTCTGAGAAGCAAATTCAACGATTTCAACATCACTGGGAGAAAGTTCCAGAGTTACACTGCTGTAACTGCGGCGTCTTGTTCCTGAAGAACCAGACTTGCGTCCCCACTGGTTTCCAGTAGCGATAATACGAACATTCTGCAAAATAGTCAGGGTAATAGTATCCCAGTCTTTTTCTCCACGCATTTCAGGGAAACGGAAAGTACCGATAATATCCACACGATCGTCAGGACGAACCAAGTAACTTAGAGCTGAAATAGAATCAACCGCAATAGCTTTAGCCCGCATACCGGATTTTATATTTGCATTGAGCCCAAATACACGTCGTGAAGCAGCTTTTAAATCATCATACTGCAGAACAGTACCTTTAGCTATGTAGCTGTCCACTTCCCGCCCGATGATTTGTGCCCGGTTTTTCCATGGGATCACACGGGAAAAAACGGCGGTGCTTTTAATACGTGTTTCAGTATATGGCGCAATATCATCTTCCTCAATTTTATCACCGGGGTTCTTGGTAACGGTCAAACGAATGAGCTTAGAAGTAATTGCCTGTCCGCGAATCTTGATTTTTTCCCGCTGAATCTGTTGATAGGTAAGCACAAAAGCAATAACACCAAAAAAGACCGCAATTAACAAAAGAAGTTTTTGTTTCATATAGTTTTTCTCCTATGAATTATTATTATATAAAGCTATAACAATAAAATACCCTCAATATATGAAATGTCCAGCTAATTCAAGCAGCTTTTTAATAAAACAATAATTAGCGGATAAAATTTACGTTTCCAGCATGAATACCGTAATTTAAGGCTTTTGAGAGAAAATGCTATTTTTCATCCAAAATTTTGCGTATTTCGGCAGCCATTACAGCTATGCGGTGAGGTTTGGGTAAAAATCCCTTGGCTCCTTGCTCCAGCAAATCATTAACTTCCTCTTCTGAGACATAACCACTGGAAAGCAGAACTTTAGCGTCAGGGTCCAATTCTTTGATTTTATAAAAGGTTTGATGACCACCTAGTTTTGGCATAACCATATCAAGCAGTACCAAATCTATTTCATTGGGATTTGCCTGATAAATCTCAATCGCGTCAAGCCCGTTTTCTGCCAATAATACTGAATATCCGAGGCGTTGCAAAGCCTCTATGAGAAAATCCCAAATAGTTTCGTGATCGTCAACTATTAAAATTGTTTCATTTCCACCAGAAAGCGATTTAAAATCATTTGTCATGTGATAAACCTTTTATTAGCTACTTTGATAAGTATAGCTT
>JAHOYW010000131.1 GCA_019038735.1 Victivallales bacterium
ATATAAAGTTTATCGAACTTCAAAATCAAGCTTTTATATACCGTTTTTTAAATGGGACTGGCTCTATGGACGAAATTCCTGTGTTTTTAGCGGCTGTTATTTTCCACGGGGCTGGCAAAGAAGTTCGCCAGCGGAACTAGTAGTCAGTAACATCGGTAAAACTGATATGAATGGTGAGTTGAGTTTTACTATTGATACCGCCTTGGCGAAAGCTTTATTCGATGATGGCGATTCTGAATATAAAGTTAGTGCCGAAGTTACAGACAGCTCCCGTTATACGGAAGTCGGGCAGGGGAAAGTTATTGCCGCCTCTAAAGCTTTTAGGATATATTGTAATACAAATAAAGGTTTTTACCAGACCGGAGAACCGATTGATCTTAGTATTTCCGCGACGGATTCCAATAACAAAAAAGTATCGGGAAAATATACAGTTGATTTATTTAAAATAACTTATGACAAGAACGAATCACCGCTTGAAACAAAGCTCAAAACTTGGAAGGGCGATAAAAGCACTAAAGACGCTAAGATAACATTCAGACTGAATAAAGTCGGTCATTATCTGGCAAGGACAAAACTTATTGACGCGCGGAATAATTCAATAAGCAATGAGCTGATAATCAGAGTATTCGGCAAAGGTGTTGACAATGTCGATAAAATGACTACTTTGCCGCTTGAACTGATTATGGATAAAAAGACTTATCAGCCGGGCGATGCCGCCTCGATTATGATAAACAGCGCAGAGCCGGGTCAAAAGGTTTTTCTTTTTATCAGACCAGCCAGCTCCGCTTCGCTAAAGAATCCTAAATTGATAAATTTGCCGACTGGTTCAACAATCCTAGAGTTGAATATCAGAGCTTCTGATATGCCGAATGTATTCATTGAAGCCTTGACGGTTCGCAATGGCAGAATGTACAGCGTGACTAAACAGATAATTGTTCCGCCGGAAAAGAAAATATTAAATATCGAGCTGAAAACCGCAAAAAATAAATACAAACCTAGCAAAAAATGTCCACTGCAAATCAAAATAACTGACTCAAACGGCAAGGCGGTAGTTGGTGATGTAGTCCTGACGGTTTACGATAAGGCATTGGATATTTTAAGCGGTGGCAGCAATGTGCCTGAAATAAATGCTTTTTTCTGGAAATGGACTAGAAGCTGGTATATGCGGTCGTGTACAAGTTTAGATAAATCTTTTTATAGAATCCTCAAAGAACATGAGCTCTCAATGAGAACTTTAGGCATTTTTGGACACTTGCCTCCTGCATTAGAGGAAGGAGATTCTTGTGATGTGAGTAGCAATAGTAGAGTAATGAAAAGCAAAAAAATGTCTTTTGATAGCGTGGGTGCGAGTGCTCCAATAGCAAACGCAAAAGATACTGTTGTTGTCCGCAAGAATTTTGCTGACTCAGTCTTGTGGAAAGTCGCGCTCAAGACTGATGAAAATGGTATGGCCAAATTACCGATAGCTTTGCCGGATAACCTGACTACTTGGAAAATCCGTGCTTGGGCAATGACTGATAACTGCGCGGTCGGGCAGGGCGAAAGTGAAGTGATTGTTAGTAAAGATTATCTCGTGCGCCTGATTCTGCCGCGCTTCCTGACTACTGGCGATACCGCGACTTTTTCGGCTATCCTTATGAATCAGGGAAAACAATCCGGCAAAACTGCGACATCTATTAAAATATCCGGTGATTCCCTGCGTTTGCTGAATCCGGCTGAACAAAAAATCCAGCTCGGAGCGAATAGCGAAAAACGCCTTGACTGGCAGGTAAAGGCGGTCAAAGCTGGAAAAGTTTCTATTACAGTAAAATCATTATTCGGGAAAAGTTCCGATGCTTTGCTGCTGCAATTACCTGTTCAAGTCAAAGGTATCACCAAACAAGTTGCTTCCAGCGGCTATATAAAAGCTCGAAAAAGCGCATCAGTGATTATTGATATTCCGGCGAAACGCAAAGAGGAAACAACAAAGTTGACTATCAATTTTTCACCCTCAATCGCGGTGGCGATGGTCGATTCTTTGCCCTACTTGATTAACACTGACGACAAAGATGTTTTCTCGACCATAAACCGTTTTATCCCGGCTTTGATAGCGCAGAACACTTTGAAAAAAATGGGTATTGACCTAGCGGCAATAGAAAAATCCAAAGCTAATTTGAATCCGGTTGAACTAGGCAACAAAAAAACTCGCGCGGCTCAATGGAAACGTTTTAAAAATAATCCTGTATTCAGCGACAAAAAACTTAAAACATTAGTGAAAAAAGAATTAAAAACACTTATCGCTATGCAGAACAGCGATGGTGGCTGGGGCTGGTTTAGCGGTTTTTATGAACGTTCATATATTTATACAACAGTCAGAACAGTGCGTGCCCTGCAACTCGTTAAAAGTGTAGATAAGAAAATTCTGAATCGTGGAATCACTTGGCTCAAAACATGGCAGGAGCGCAGAATTGAAGAAATTAAGGAGCATAATTATATTTCTAATATGGATGCTTTGGTCTTTGATACTCTAGTCAAGGCTGGTATGAAGTCTGAATTCATGCTGAAAAAACTTTTCAAGGACCGCGCAAAATTGAGTATTAACGGAATGACTATTTTAGCGACAGCATGCCAGCGTTTGAAAGATGCTGGAAAACTCAAAATGCTGCTCAAAAACATTGAGCAGTTTATCGTTGAGGACAAGGAGAATCAGACCGCGTATTTACGCATTCCTGATAATTACTGGTGGTGGAGCTGGTATGGGCGTGATATTGATACGCAGGCTGCCTATTTGAAGCTATTATCGAAAGTCGATCCTCGCGGCAAACGCGCCGCATGGCTGGCTAAATATATCTTGATTAACCGTAAACACGCAAGTTATTGGACTTCGGTTGTGGATACAGGTTTATGCGTGGATGCTTTATGTGAATTTATAATAAAGAGCGGCGAAGCCAAACCGGATATGAAAGTCGAAGTGCTTTTTGACGGAAAAGTCCTCAGGGAAATTGAGATCAACGCTAAGAATATGTTCAATATTGATAATTCTATAATGCTTTCCGCTAAAGATTTAAGCTCAGGCGAACATAAAGTCGAAATCCGCAAAGAAGGTGAGGGAACGGTTTACTTCAATACTTATGTATCCTATTTCACGATGGAAGATTTTATCAAGCGTGCCGGCTTGGATTTAAAAATCAGACGGCAGTATTATAAACTTGAGGAAATCAAAGCTCAAAGCAATATACGCGGCAGTCGCGGACAGGCTCTCAAAGCAAATGTAGAAAAGTATAAACGTGTAGCGATTGACGATTTTACTAAAATCTTGAGCGGAGATTTAATAGAAATTGAATTTACTATTGAATCTAAAAACGATTACGAGTATATTGTTATTAACGATGGCAAAGCGGCAGGTTTTGAACCGGTGACAATTTTGAGTGGATATACTCGAAATAATTTGGGGGCATTTGTGGAAATGCGCAATACTTTAACGCGTTTTTATATTCGCAGTTTAGCGCGCGGCAAACACTCTATGTCATATCGCATGCGTGCGGTTACTCCGGGTAAATTTATCGCTTTGCCAACAATCGCAACAGGAGCATACGCCCCTGAACTGCGTTGCAACTCAAACGAATTTAGTGTTAATATAAAATAAAAAGGAATAATTATGAAATTATCAAGTTTTTCCGGAATCGCGTTGTTAATTGTCGCGGCTATGTTTTTGAGCGGCTGTGCTGCTAAAAAACAACCCAAGAGAATTGCGGCTAATGAATTTTTTAAACAGATGCAGGAAGATTTTAAACGTATGAAAGATCCCAGGTCATCAATTAAGATGATGCGTGATTACGCTCAGGAAAAACTTCCTAACGCAACAGATGAAGAACTTGTATTTCTTGAAAGCAACCCAATCGTAAAGCCTAATTTTGATGGTACGATGTATGTCTTTTTCTGGAAAAGAGCCATTGGCAAAGGTATTCAAGTTATTTCCACGCCACCACCATGTAGACCAATCGTAGTATCCAGAACCCGCCGTCCACGCTTTCCATAAGCTACGGTGAAAATCTATAATAGTGTCATTAGTTTTGCAAAAAACGCCTTAAGCGAATTGCGGTCGGGCAGGGTGTTTGCTAAGATGCCGGCTCTACTGATTCTGCTTGGAATAATTTTCGCTATTCTGCCGCAAGTTTTATTTCCTGATTTAGAGTGGTGGAAAATTCTATTGAGCATCGCTCCAGTAATAATAATCGGCTCGTTTTTGTTGTCACGCAAACAAACTTTAATTCTCTTAGTAGCAAGCTTCGCAGGCTTGTTAAGCTTGAATATTCATCAAAAAATCACTAATTCTTCCTATGTTTCCTTGTTGGGGAACCGTGATCGTGCTGCTGAAATATTGGTGAAAGTTGTTGATACTTCAGCTTGTGGCAAAGATATTCCATGGCTGCCTAATCCGGGTCTGATGACCGTAAAGGTCTTAAAGCTTCGACTAAATGCTGACAGTAAATGGCATGACAGTTACGGACTGACAGCTGTCCGTCTGCCATCTAGTGCTCCTTTGTTGAATTATGGTGATATTATCAGCTTGAAAGGAAGTTTTCGACGTTCAGGAAATCATTTTTTTCTTCAAAAAAATATCATTTCCAGTACAAGACACAAAACCGTAAATCAAATATTAGCCAATCCGGGCTCTAAACATTTTACTGATTACTTGAAGTCGCGCAATATTTCACGGATTTTTTACTGTAAAGAATTTCTGGGAATAAAATCACAGGATGCCGGATTGTATCGACCCATATTGGCTTTTCGTAATTTTTTGCTGAAAAACGTGAGCAATGGAATAAAGAATAAAAAAAATTGTGCTTTACTGGCAACTCTTTTATTTGGCTGTAAACAGGGATTGGATTATGCGGATAAGGTCAACTATATAAAAAGCGGTACAATTCATATTTTTACTGTCAGCGGTTTACATGTCGGGATATTGGCTCTGATTCTATTTTGGATTTTTCGCTGGGTTCCATTTCGTTCCCGGCATTTGCTGGTTCCTGCTATTTTGTTTCTCTATGTGCTTTCAACCGGAATGAATCCGCCCGCGCTTCGCGCGTGGCTGATGATTGCCATCTGGTGTGTGTGCCGGGCTGCATTACTATATATACCGGCTTTGAATATAGTATTTCTGACGGCGGCACTTTTACTGTTCAAAAATCCTTTTTACCTCAATGATATGGGCTTTCAGTTTTCTTTTACAGTTGTTGGTTTTTTGATTATTTCATCCCGCAACAGTCGCGAATGGGAACAGTTGTTCAGAGAGTTGTTTTCCTGGATTCCAGCCAAGAATCTGAGTGTTATTACTTTTTGGAGTGAAAAATGGCGGCGTAAGCTTTTACTGGGCTTGTTTGGCTGTGTTGTCGCGTGGCTGGCAAGCAGCGGCATTTGTCTGTATTATCAGGGGATATATTTCCCCTTTTCGATTGTCGCTAATTTTTTGTTGATTCCTTTTGTTTTATTGTTATTTAATCTGATTTTTCTTAAAATACTCTTAAGTCTTTTTAGTTTTTTGCTGCCTTTTACCGCATGGCTGGTGGAAAGCACAACTGGAATAATTGATTTTATTGCCGGAATATCGCTTGATCTTTTTGAATCAACTCACGCCGCGGCACCAACGATTTATGGTCTATTAATTTTCTACACGGCATTACTACTACTACTGCTCCTTGCCCGGAAGCGGCTTGGGATTATTATTGCTCTGAGCATTTTAGGCGGAATGATTGTTTTCTGGCATATTTCGAGTAATTTCACTGCTCCGTCATTGACTATTATACATGGTGGAGGGAGTCAGGAAACGGCATTTGTTATTATCGAACCATCAGCAAAAAGCGCAACGGTGATTAATGTACCATCTTTTGAGGCGGCACGCTGTATTGCCGCGCGTCTGGGACAAAGCGGAGTTCGAAAAGTTGACATGCTGATTTTCAGTGCTAATCGGAAAACTTTTTGTGACGGCACTAAGCTTTTAGCCCAGCGTTTAAAAATAGGCGAAGTGATTCAATTAGTACCGAATAGCCGCGGTATATTTTTAAAGCGGGTTGTGAATGACTTACTTGAACAGGGAACTGTTTTTAAGACGGGCAGGATTTTTCTGGCAAATAAGGCTTTGTTTGAATATCATTCGGGAAAAATAAAAATTATCTCTAAAAATCAGTGTTTAGACATTGAATATCGCTCCAATCTCCTGCATATTAAGCTGAGTGCATTTACTAATGATAATGGACGTAAAAGCATCGAATTTGTTTTTGATAAAGAGCATCGTATCAGCTGTGAATTATTGAATAGTTCGATTTTGGAAATGAGGGATTATAGTTTTGACTGATAAAAAAATGAAAATATGTCATGTAATTACCCGAATGATTGTCGGTGGAGCTCAGGAAAACACACTTTTTACAATAATCGGACACATACAAAAAGGGCACGAAGTGGTTTTGATAACCGGTCCGTCGCCCGGTCCTGAAGGCGAACTGTTAAATAATAGTGATTTTCCGGAATTTGAGATTATAGAAGTCCCTAATCTAGTCAGGGAAATGGATATAAGAAAAGATTATTCCGCCTACAAGGAATTGAAAAAAATATTCTCTGAACGAAAGTTCGATGTTGTTCATACACATAGTTCCAAAGCAGGAGTCCTTGGACGTGCCGCCGCATGGAAAGTAAAAGTGCCATTTGTTACCCATACTGTTCATGGACAAGCATTTCACGCATACGAAAAGCCGTGGAAAAACTTTTTCTATATCAATGCCGAACGCTGGGCGGCAAAACGCTGTCACAAGATATACGCGGTCGCGCAGGCAATGATTGATCAATGCGTTAAAGCCAAAGTCGCGCCGCGCGAAAAATATAAAGTCGTTTACAGCGGTATGGAAATCGGTGATTTTCTAAATTCTAAGCCGGAGCCGGAATTACGCAAAAAACTTGGAATTCCAGAGAATGCGCGAGTGATTGGCACGGTATCAAGATTATTCCCGTTAAAAGGCTATGAATACTTTTTACCGCTTGCTCGTGCGGTCGCGAAAGTTTGTCCTGATGTTCATTTTCTTATTGTCGGTAACGGAACTATGCGTGAATGGATGGATCAGGAAATCGCCAAATTCGGCATGACCGACAAATTTCATTTCGCGGGCTTAGTGCCTCCCTATGAAGTTTACCGTTATATAGCCCTGATGGATATACTGGCACATTTATCTTTGCGGGAAGGTTTGCCGCGTTGTGTTGTGCAGGCGTTAGCTTCGGGTAAACCGGCTCTCGGATTCAGCTTGGACGGAACTCCGGAAGTCATTATTGACGGAGAAACCGGATACTGCGCAAATGCCAAGGACCTAAAAACCATAGCAGCAAGTGCAATACACATTCTCAGTACCCCAGGATTAGCTGAACAGATGGGTAAAAACGGCAGGAAAATGGTTGCCGAAAAGTTTAATTGGCATAAGATGGCAGACATTCTGGAAGAAGAGTACCTGAAACATTTAAAATAGAGTTTAAGATGCTTGAGAAAAAATTAGAAAACTTAATGACAATCCTAAAAAAAATGGGAAGTGTCGCGATTTGTTTTTCAGGCGGAACTGACAGCACTTTTTTATCCATGGCAGCCAGTAAAGCTTTGAAAGCTGACAAGTATCTGTTAATACATGTTTCATCAGAAATGATTCCACGCGTTGAGACTACTTTTGTTAATGAATGGGTGGAAGAAAATAACTTTCCTCTGAAAATTATTAAAGTCGATCCGCTCGCAAACGAAGATGTTGCCCGCAATGACATAGACCGTTGTTATCATTGCAAAAAAGCCATCATGGATACTGTTTTTGCGGAAAGCGAGAAAAACGGGCTGGAATACGTTTTAGACGGCACTAATTGCGATGATCTTGGTGATTACCGCCCCGGCATGAAAGCCGCCAATGAACGTGGTGTACGTCATCCTCTGCTTGAAGCAGGTTTGAATAAAGCGGAAATCAGGATTTTAGCCGACCGCTGGAATCTGCCAAACTGGAATACTCCACCGTCAGCATGTCTAGCTTCACGTTTGCCATACGGAATGGAATTAAGCTCTGAGCGCTTAAAAATGGTAGATAAGGGCGAAGAATTTTTGCGTCAACTCGGTTATCATGGTTGCCGGGTGCGTTGTCTGGACGATGGAGCTAAGCTTGAGTTACAGCCGGCTGATTATGTTTCCGCGGCGGAAAACGCTGAATTAATAGTCAACAAATTAGTCAAAATCGGCTTTAAAAAGGTTTTTCTTGACTTACAGGGATATGTACGCGGAGGCGGACAAAACCCGACGGATAATTGAAAATTATAAAAAAGGATTACGTTAAATGAGATTTTTGGGTGATAGTTATTTGATTAGAAATGTTGCTGGTTTGAAGATTTATGACGCGATAAAGGATTTGCCGATTATTGATCCGCACAATCATGCTAATGTTGAAGAAGTTGCGCTGAATGAGAATTATTCTGACCTATGGCAGCTCTTTGCCGCGACGGATCATTATGTATGGGAAGTTTTGCGTAAACGCGGCGTGCCGGAGGAATACCTTACCGGAGACCGTAGTCCAAAAGAAAAGTGGTTGAAGATGGCTTCCGTTTTTCCTGAGCTGGTCGGCAATCCGGTTTATGAATGGGTTCATCTTGATTTACAACGTTATTTAGGTATTGATACTTTGATTAGTCCTGAAACAGGTGAAGATATTTGGGGAAAAGCTAACGCGGTTCTGGGACATGATGATAAAAAACCTTTGTCCTTACTTGCGGATATCGGGGTTGAAACGATGTGCTCGACTGATGATCCAGTAGATTCGCTGGAATACCACCGTCAAATAGAAGATACGGTTGGACACAAACTTATCCGTCCGACATGGCGCCCGGATAAAGCAATGAAAATTGCTAATTCAGGCTGGCGTGAATACATGAATGAAGTGGCAGAACGTTTTGAAATGAAACTGGATTCAGTGCACGATTTGATAAAAGCTTTGAAACTTTCACATAATTATTTTGCCGAATTCGGCTGTGTGGCAAGCGACCACGGCGCGGAAGTTCCATTCAGTGGCGATGCTGACCCTGCGGACGCGGATATGGCATTTTGTAAAGCTATGAAAGGTGAAAGTTTAGCAAAGTGTGAAGTAGAAGCTTTTATGAGTTATATTTTTGGAAAAGCTGCTGAAATGAATGCAGAAAAAGATTGGGTTTTTCAAATTCACATGGGTGCGGTTCGGGATGTTCGTGACTATCTCTTTGATAATCTTGGACCGGATACCGGTGGTGATATTTGTAATTACTATCAGGATCATTTAACTCCTTTGAAAAGTTTTTTAAACAAATTCGACGGTAAATTAAAAGTCATATTATATTGTCTCGATCCAATACACCAGCCAATGTTGACGACTTTATCCCGCGCTTTTGGCGAGAAAGTCCGCTTAGGATCGGCATGGTGGCTCTGTGATAATCCTATTGGCATGAGGCGTCAATTAGAATACATCGGCTCAGTTGACGTA
>JAHOYW010000337.1 GCA_019038735.1 Victivallales bacterium
ACAAGGAAGGGAATGTACGTCATGCCAGAGACCCGCATGTAATCAAAGTTGATAATCATTATCTGCTGGTTTATACAGCTATGCACAAGAATGGCTGTCCCGCAGTCGGCGGAATGATTTCAAATGATTTACTGCACTGGGAAGATATAGGTCCAATCCTGTATAGACCAATGCCATCAAAGGACTGGTTGCCGGAAAGTATTAACATTCAAGCTTTAGATGACGGAAATTGGATACTTATCGCCTCACAGTCACCGGGGCTTGAATATTATATTTCTTCTGATCCGCATCATTGGCACGATATAGAGCCACAGTCGATAGAATTTATAAATGGCGATAAAGATCAGGTCGTCGCTCCTGAAATTATAATGAAAAATGATTCGACTCAAGAATGGTTGATCGCTTTTTTTGAATCGAACAACAATCGAATGTTTTTGGGTATGCTTGATTTAAAAACAGAACCATGGACATTGAAAAAAATATCTTCACTGTAGCTCAATAAACATCTTTGACGAACTGAAATTTCTCTCTGATGTTTTATTTTATTTTTTTAGCCGCAAAAACAGACCTTTGCGGACAGCACCATTTTCAGGAGTGCCGATTTCGGTTTTTGTGAAATTTATTTTAGTGCGCCAACCTGGACCGTATAGCTCAAGACGCTTGATTATTCCGTATTTTCCTTGTTGTTTAAATGAACTGACTTCAAGGTTGCGGAATGCTTCTTTTTCATTAATTCTGGTCCATTCTACCTTTATCGGGAAATAATATTTTTGGCTAATCCAGACTTTAGCTGTTTCTTTATCATCGGGTGATTTTAATTCCAGTACCCGGCAATTAATCATTTTGCTTGATTCTTCAGGAAATTCTTTTATAAACTCCCAATACAAAAAAGTCATAGTCAAATCTTGAGGTCGCAAGCCAAAATCTCCTAGTATAGGATTTGTTTTGCTAGCTTCATTTAATGGAATAATCGAGGTTCCATCTTTGCCTTTAATAAATGCCTGACCAACCATATAGCCTTGCTTTTTATTGATAACAACTTGTGCCAGCGTATGCTCGCGATTAAAGAGAATACCTAAATACAAATTTGCCTTTACCGTGTTTTTAGCGCGGCGGCGATGAAGAACTTCTCCATCCATGATTGCCCAGCGTTTACGTCCGGCTGGGTGGCGGACACGATATAGGAAGTCCTGAACAGATAATTTTTTGTCAGCATAAGCCGCAAAACAAAATCCGCATAAACTTAGTATAAGGAAAAACGATTTTATCATTATTTCTTAGCCTTTTTATCAAATACCACGTTGAAAGCTTCTTGAGCATTTTTAACAAAATGGAATTTGAGTTTGCTTTTGATTTTTACAGGAATATCTTCAAGATCTTTTTTGTTTTCAGCCGGCATGACAATAGTTTTAATTCCTGAACGCAGGGCTGCAATTACCTTTTCCTTTATTCCTCCGACTGCGGTAACTTTTCCGCGCAGAGTGATTTCGCCAGTCATTGACAATTCAGGCTTAACCATCCGATTTGTCAACAGAGAAACCAGTGAAACGGTCATAGTAATACCAGCGGATGGTCCATCTTTGGGGGTTGCGCCGTCCGGTACATGAATATGAAAATCATTATTCTCGAAAATTGACGGCTTGATTTTTAGTGAACTACCATGGCTGCGGATGAAACTAAATGCCGCTTCCGCACTTTCTTTCATCACGTTACCCAGTGAACCAGTTAGTTTTAAGCTGCCTTTGCCGGGCATCATTGTGGTTTCCACCGGTAGAATCGTACCACCAACGCTTGTCCATGCCATACCGGTAGCGACACCGATGTCCGAATATTTTTCAGCTTCATCAAGTATAAATTTGCGTGAGCCAAGATATTTATGCACTGATTTTGGATCTACTACAACACGTTTTCCGGTAGCAATATTATTGCGGACTATTTCAGTGGTTATTTTACGGCAGACTTTACCGATTGTGCGTTCCAGGTCACGAACTCCGGCTTCACGAGTGTAATAGTCGATGATTTCATCTATTGCGCTCATTTTAAAGAGTATTTGCTTTATTTTTAAACCATTATCTTTTAACTGTCTGGGAACTAGATATTTTTTAGCTATCTGTTTCTTCTCAAAACTAGTGTATCCCGGCAGGCGGATAATTTCCATACGATCCCGGAGGGCAGGGGGAATCGTATCAAGAATATTTGCCGTGGCAATGAATAGAGCTGAGCTTAAATCACAATCTATTTCGAGATAATGATCGTTAAATGATTTATTCTGCGCCGGATCAAGCACTTCCAAAAGCGCTGAAGATGGATCGCCGCGATAGTCGTTGCCCAGCTTGTCGATTTCATCAAGCATGAATACCGGATTTGCGGTGCCAACTCTTTTCAGTCCTTGAATTATGCGTCCCGGCAAAGCACCTACATAAGTGCGTCGATGTCCACGGATTTCCGCTTCGTCACGAACTCCGCCCAGCGACATGCGGACAAATTTGCGCTGCATGGCTCTTGCGATGGATTGTCCTAAAGAGGTTTTACCAACTCCCGGAGGTCCGACAAAACACAATATTGGTGCTTTGCGGTCATTTTTTATTTGCAGCACTGCAATGAATTCAAGTATTCGTTCTTTAATATCTTCCAATCCATAGTGGTCATGTTCAAGTATTTTTGAAGCTTCGTTGACGTCAAGACTATCCTCCGAATAAATCTTCCACGGCACGGAAACCAGCCAGTCGATGTAACTGAAAGCCACATGGTATTCAGGTGATGCCTGAGGAATTACCACAAGGCGTTCTAATTCTTTTTGCACAGTTTTGCTTACTTGTTCAGGTAAATCTAAATTCACTAGCTTCTTCTCAATAGCTATAATGTCCGGGGATTTGTTATCCTCGCCGAGTTCATGCTGAATAGTCTTAAGTTGTTCGCGCAGGAAAAAATCACGTTGAGACTTGCTTAGAGCATTGTGCACTTGATTTTGGATTTCAGATCCGAGATGAAGCACTTCGACTTCACGGTTCAGCAGGATCATCAGAGTCTGTAAACGTTCATGAATAGTTTCCTGTGTCAAGAGCGATAATTTTTCAATAAAATCTATATTCAAAGTATCCGCGATTAAATCCACAAGGCGCACATTATCGTCAAGATTGAGTATGGCAACTTTAAGTTCTTCAGGGAAGTTTGGTGAAAATGATATTATTTTTTGGAACTGATTGATTGCGTTTTTCAGCATAGCAGCGGATTCCAAGGAATCATCAGCTTTGCTTTTAAATTTTTTGTAGATGATGCAGTCGATATCCTGGTTGGTGGTGTATGCTTTTTCATAAACAATGCGTTTCAATCCGCGCACCAGCACACGAATGGTTCCATCTGGAAAGTTCAGCATTTTGACAATTCGCGCAACCACCCCAATTTGAGTAATCGTTTTACCTTTGTGTATAACTGTTTTGGCTTTAAATTCTACCGACTCACTCGCGAATTCTTCTTCGTCCGGGACTTCCGGGAAAATTGCTATCAAGCGGTTATCGGCAGTACTTTTTTTAATCATCTTAACTTTTTCTTCGCCATCGATAACCATTGGAGTCAAAGTATATGGAAATACCAGCATTCCCTGTAAAGTTAAAATAGGGACACAATTCTCAGGTGATTTTTTGCTTTCAGGTTTAAAACTGTCTGATTTTACAGTTATGCTTCCGTTATTAGTTTCATCTGCCATAAATATTCCTCTTGCTGAAATTATATTTTATTACTACTATGTCATTAATATAGTCTACATAACAAAGCAGAGCAATACAAAGAGAATAAAAAATTAAATAAAATCTATTGCTTGACAAATTAATTGCAAACCTGTATAGGTAAAAGAAAACATATTCAAGGAGAAAACTATGAGTAAAATTATAAAAAGTTTATTATTATTTGCGCTCTTATCTTTTTTTTACGGCTGTAATTCCATTGGAGTCAAAAAAGTTACCCAAAAGGAAAGGATCAGCAAGCGCATTACCGGAGCTTTGATTGATCATGAGATATTGAGTTCTGATACCAATAATTATTTAGCTCAGGAAGGATTACTTGAGACTTATGAGGAAAATCCTTCTCTTGTCTTATCTAAACTTGTTGAAAATTTTAAAAAATCCAGAAAAAGAGATGTGCTCTTTGCTTTGATTGAATTAAGTTACGCTTATGGTAAAAATGTTGATTCTGAAGAGTCCAGCAGATATTATTTGAGCTCCTGCTATTTTGCCTACGAATATATGTTCGGCAAAAATATCACTCCGACACTTGGGCGTTTTTCATACAGGCTGGCAATGGCAAGATTGTATTACAATTATTCCATGTCTGATTTTTTTAGTTTTTTGAAAAAACATAAATTGATTAGAAATGACAGTTTTGAGATGAAAAGCCTGGTAGGTAATATAAAATTTGATAAACCTGAGATTCCTCAAGAACTGCTCAATTTGCATCCGACTGATGTTTTGTCCTGTTATGATTATGTCCCTGAAAATTTATTGTCGTGGTCAAGCCGAAGTGGATTAGGAGTACCTCTGATTGTAGCTAATTCAACTATCAAAAAGCGTTTGGAAGATAGACGTATGTCATTGATTCCGGTAACAATGTTTGTTCGTTTTAAACCGGCTGTTGATGGCAAAATATCAGCTCGTGCGGAATATTACAATACTTTTAGGAATGAGACTGTCAAAATTAATAATGAAACGCTTAATCTGGAACTCGACTATTCCACTCCTATTGCCTTCCAAATGTCAAAGTCGTCAATTATTCATGGAATTGAATATATGGTCTGGCCTGACAGAATCAAAGAACGTAGCGGCATGTATATGCTTGCTTCTCGTTATGATCCTGACAAAATTCCAATAGTTTTTGTTCACGGTCTGATGTCAAGTCCGGCGACCTGGGCTCAGACGATCAATGCTTTATTCAATGAACCTGAGCTGAGAAAGAGATACCAGATATTTATTTTTGCCTATGCTACAGGAAATCCAATTGTTTACTCTTCTCATCTTTTGCGGCAGGAATTATTAAAAATGCAACAGAAATATGACAAAGACGCTAAGAATAAAAATTTCAATAATATGATAATTGTGGCTCACAGTATGGGCGGATTGATTTCAAAAATGCTGATACAGGACAGTAAAATGGAACTGTATAACGAGATATTAAAAGGGAAATTTAAAAAAATCGAAAAAAATCTAAATAAAAAACAGCGTAATTTTATTAAAGCGGTGCTGATTCTTGAACGCTTGCCTTTTATAAAACGAATAATTTTTGCCTCTACCCCGCACCGAGGGTCAACGATTGCTACATTATCCATAATTACTTTTAGTACAAGAATTATAACTTTGGCTCCGGATTTAGTTAATTTGAGTGCGGATATTGCTGATGAGATGTTAGTAATGTCAAACTTAAAGGATGATGACAATAAATTTCGCATGAAAACCGGGGTTAATAATTTGTCGCCAAAAGATGTTGTTCTTGAAAAGCTATTGACCTTTCCTTTAAAACCAGTACCTTATCATTCTATTATCGGGCGTAAAAGAGGTCCTTTAGTGCCTGGCGGCAGTGATGGTATTGTGCCGTATGCAAGTTCGCATCTAAATGGCGCGCAGAGCGAATTAATCGTCAGGTCAGGACATGGCGTTCAGGAAACTCAGGCAGGGGTTTGTGAAATCAGAAGAATTCTACTGCTTCATTTGAAAGAAATTGATAAAGATAAATAAACTTATATTTTTTCAGAATCCAGTATTTCTGTTTGTCTTCTTTTTAATATGCGCAGAATTTTGGATGGTCTGGAGATATTGTCTATTAATTCATGGATTATTTCAGGATGACGCAGTTTCCTTGAAATGCTTCCGAGCAATTGCAGGTATATTTCCTGATTTTGGTCGGGAGCTACTATAAATATAATAATTCTTATTGGCTGGTCGTCCTGGCTTTCGTAATCTTCAATCGGGTTTTTGCAGATACCTACAAGTACAACAGGTTCAGGAATCTCATTTATTCTAATATGGGGGAGGGCGAGAGAAAAGCCAACTCCGGTAGTCATCATTTTTTCACGATGCCAAGCCAAACGGGAAATAGTGTCGCGATCAACTTTGCTTTGTTTTGCGGCTTCAGTTATTAAATTTTCAATAACTTCATATTTGTTTGTGCCGTCCAGAATAAAAACAGACTCTTTAGATATGTACTTGGTAAATGTAACCTTCATTTTTTATTCTGTCTCCTGTAGTGTTTTATGAAATTGTACCATATAATATATATCCCATAAAGAACAGAAGTCAATCAAAAACTCTAAATTTACTCTCACTACCAGTCAAACTTTTTATCTTTAGTCAAAGTCTTTAATCTGCTTTGAATTATTTTGTCCGCGTTTTTCTGCCGGAATTCATATTGGTAACGTAATTTTTTGACATGTTTTTCTAGTGATTCAAGGCGCTTTTTATTTTTCTTCATTTTTTCTTGAAATGCTTTTTGAGTGATTGTTTGTAACTGTTCCAAAGCTTCTTTTTTGCTCGCTTCATCTTTAGCGGATTTATATTGACGTACTAAATCCTGTATCTTTTTATTTGATTTTTGTTTTTCCTGCCTGATGCGCTTAGTGATTTTTGCAACTTCTTCTTTCCAAGCCTCAATATTTGTAGCATGTAATTTGCGGAGATGCGTGGCTTCTTCTTTTGAAATATATTGCAGAATACGCCACTCTCCTGGAGTTTTTCTGTTGAGTTTACGTTCCGTACGTTCTTTTCTTCTTCCTCGCTCCTTAGTTTGTTCTTCCGCCACTGCCGGATTGATAACAAAAAATCCTGCCAAAATTGCCAATAATAAATACTTCATAACAAGCTCCTTTTTAAATTTGTTCAAAGTTTATTTCTGTTTCAGTATAATTGTTAATATTATCATTCTTTGATGTGCTGCCTATTGTAATGTCCTGACTTGAAATTTCAAGTGCCGTATCAAGAACAAAAACTCTTTCTTCAAAACTATCCCAATTCCAGGACTGGTGAAAAATATCGTTCGGAACATTTGTTAATGGACCGTGAAACATGACTGTATAGATTGCGGCAATCCCACTTACGGTAGCGGCGGCATAGCCGAAGCCACGGCGTATAGCAACCTGAATTCTTTGGCTTCTTGAAAATTTTTGCGCAGCCCTGATAATATTAAAATCATTTGTCAAGGCTATTTTAGGACTGGACTTAAGTGTCGCAAGCAACTTCCAGTCCTGCTTTAGCTGATGACAGTTTTCGCAATCAGCGCAATGTTCCTCGATTGCTGCGGTAAAAATACCGTCAGAAGCGAGTATTTCTTTTTGCATCTGTGAACAGTTCTTTTTCATTTCACGAAGCTCCTTTATTCCATTGTATTAATTCTTTTTGTAAATTTTTCATAGCATACTGCATTCTCGCGAGTGCTGTATTAATTGAGCATTTATGAATATTTGCTATTTCCTTAAAGCTTAAGCCGTCTTGTCGCATAACAAATACCTCTCGCTGTTCCGGCGACAGCAATATCAATGCAGCATCCACCGCCTCCAGTAATTCAACTCTATCCATATTCCGCCACGGTTCATCCTGCGAAGTGTTTTCAACTTCCGGCGTGTCGTCGCGATCCAGTTCCCTTAAAATATAATTCTTTTTTTGTTTCCTGAAATAATCCAAAGCTGTATTGCGGGCAATACTAAATAACCACGCCAGAAAACGTTCACGATCACGGTAACGATGTAAATTCTTCATCGTTTTTATCCAGACCTGCTGGAACAAATCATCAACAGCGGAGCTGTTTTCCGCAAGCATCTTGAGCAGGAATGAATAAATTTGTCGTTTATAGCGTTCATAAAGAACAGTAAACGCGTCGGCATCCCCATGCAAATATGCTTTTATCAAATCGTGATCGGGCTTATCCAAATTAACAGAGTCCTTTTATCTTTATTAAATAGAACGCGACTAAATACAATTTATTGCAGTAAATTAATATTTTTTTATAATAAGTTTTAAAACTCTATTTTTTACTTCCAGCCGAGGACTTGATATCCCTGCTGCCTTAGAGTCAGTTCGACATGTTTTTTGAATAATGGTTTTGGAGCTTTTGAGGTAAACATCCAGTCAATTAAAAAACTGAGACCGCTTCCGGTCGCGCCGGCTACAGAAGCGGAGCCAAGAGCGGTGCTGACACCAGTATTCGCGGCACTTCTGCTGGCTGATTTGGCTAAAGTCCTGTTGGAAGCCGAAGAGTCATCGAGTCCTTGCGTCTTTGCCATTTTGATTGCGGTCTGTATATCTCTTTCCGCCTGTTTACTTCCAACTCTTTTATAATGGTTATTGGAATACAGAACAGGTTTGCAGGTCGAACATGCTGCCATAAATAAGATAGCCGAACTGCTACAAATGAGGAATAATATTTTTTTCATTATTTAGTCCGTGTCTCATCTAATATATTAATTACTTTTTCACGAATATTATGTAATTGCAGAGTGAATATATTCAATTTATCCTTGAGCGTACACTGCTGGCGAGCGAAAGAGTTTAACTGTCCAAGTAAATCATTTATTCCGCCTAGAATACGTTTCAATAAGCTTATTTTTAGTTGAAATATATGGGCTTCCTCGAGTTCGATTATATCAATACTGCGGGCAATTAAACGTCCCAGGGTGCAAGTCGTTATTAAACCTGACTTACGCAGGGACTGGCGTAAATCACGCACCACGATAATATTCCATTCCAAGGATAATTTATGCAGGTTCAGGTAAATATCTGAATAACGGCGTTCTTTTAAATCACTTATATCAAGGTGTTCTTCGTCGCCTTCGAAAAATACGTCCAGCGAGCCTTCGCCCTTATTTAAATTAACTTCAGAATTAACCAAGTCAGCTTGCGACATTAATTTATTGATGATACTGTCTTCTTCATCCGGCAAATCCAGACAAGCAGGCAATATCCGAAAGTAATGACGAATACGTTTTTCGTCCTGCCGGATTTCTTTTTCCCACCGGAACTCATTCCAATTTTGATTGTTAGATGAAAAGTCCATTTATTCCTTTAATTCTTTTTTTATTTGCTTAATTCTTCGAGTTTTTGTAAATCTTTTAATTTTGGTGCATCACCCCAGAGTTTTTCGAGCTGATAACGGTCCCGCGTTTCGGGGGTCATTATGTGTATTATTACCGCGCCAAAGTCAATCAAAATCCATTTACTTGCAGACTCGCCGTTAACCGTTACCGGTTTAACCTGCAGTTCTTCAAAAATTGATTTCTGTATCCAGTTTGACAAAGCTCTCATTTGCGGTTCGGATTGAGCCGTGCAAAGCACAAAATAATCGGCGATTGTGGTTAGTTCAGCTACTTCGAGTACAACTACATCCAGTGCTTTTTTTTCTCCAGCTTCTTTAGCGCAAAATTCCGCTATGATCTTGGAATCAACTTGTTTTTTTGTCATGAATATAAACC
>JAHOYW010000344.1 GCA_019038735.1 Victivallales bacterium
GCTCAAAGGTGCTTGCGGCGGATGTCCAATGGCTACAGTTACACTCAAAGACGGTATAGAAAGAACTCTCAAAGAAGAAATTGATCCGGATATCGTCGTTGAAAGAGCGCTGTAAGTAAAAAAACTAATTGGAACCGACGTATCGGCTCGGTGCTTATACTAATTTACTCTTCGAAAAAGATATGCGCCAAAAAGTAGTTGCAGGAGCAGCTTGCTCCGCAACGTGGAAACTTTGACTAGAGCATAGCTTTCGAGCGGTCAAACATTAATGTCGCGGAGCAAGGCTGCTCTCGCGACTACTATAAAGTCAACAGAACAAGTATTAAATTGGTATTAAGCGGTATTTTGTTGCACAATAAATCAAATCAATTTTCGATTTTTTTATTTCTAATAGGACTTCAAAATGAATGAAACTGATTTTTTAATCAGGGGTATGCTGCAAAAGGAAAATATTCGTTTTTCTTTTGCGGACACGACCTGCACAGTTACTAAAGGTGTCAAAATCCATGACACTGATCCAGTCGCGTCTAAGATTTTTGCGGAAGCCCTGACCAGTGCGGCATTATTAAGTCCTTTACTGGAAACTTCAGAAAAATATTCTATCCGCTGGGATTATCCACATGGAGAGCTGCAAGGCATTATTGCCGATGTGAATGCCTCAAATGATGTTCGCGGACTTATTAAACAAGCTTATTTGATGGACAAGCCCCACAGCGAAGATGACATTTTCGGTAAACAAGATGGTTTTATTGCGATTACCAAGTCTAAAGACGGCAAAATTTTAAATTCCGGTAAAAGCCGTGCTGGACTGGCAAATCCTGCTGGCGATGCTGGATTTTTCTTTTCCGTCAGCGATCAGATCGAAACTGAAATAGTTGTTGCTGTAAGTTTTAACGCTGACCCGCTCAAACCTATCAAGCGCTGTTGCGGATTAATGCTTCAGGCAATGCCGAATTGTGATTTAAACTTGCTTGAAACTTACCGTAATCGTATGAATTTAGATGAATTCCGCGACTTACTTTTATTGGAAATACCGATTGAAAAACAATTATGGACACTTCTGGAATTTATCTCTAGAGAAAAGGATAATATTGTCTATGAGTTCGGTGCTTCTCCGGGTTTCACCTGTTCATGCAGTAAAGCCAAAATGAAACAAGCCCTAACAACATTAGGCAAAGATGAACTGGAAAAGATATTCCAGGAAAGTGATACAAGTCCAAAAATAAGCTGTCAATTCTGCCATAAGCAATATTCCTTTAAAAAATCAGAGCTATAATTCATTATTATTTTTACTAGCCTTATGTGTGGGAGCAAAAAAATAGTGCCGCTTTAATTCTAAAACGGCACTATATATATTTATATGAAGATTTTTTACTAAAAGTTTTCGCCTGTGATAGCTTTATATGCTTCCAGATATTTTTCTGTTGTTTTTTCCACAACATGTTTTGGAAGTACAGGTCCCGGCGCGACTTTTCCCCAATCCAGAGTTTCGAGATAATCGCGGACATATTGTTTATCATAACTTTCAGGACTACAGCCGACTTCGTATTTATCAGCAGGCCAGAAACGGCTTGAGTCAGGAGTCAGAACTTCATCAATCAGGATAATTTTGCCATTATATACTCCAAATTCAAATTTGGTATCAGCTAGGATAATGCCTTTAGTCTTGGCAAAATCATGAGCTTTAGTATATATTTTCATAGATAATTCTTTAACTTCATCAGCCATTTCCTGACCTAGTATTTCTACGGTCTGTTCAAATGAAATAGCTTCGTCATGCAAGCCTTGCTCAGCTTTAGTTGAAGGTGTGAATAATACTTCATCAAGCTTTTCAGCTTGACGATAGCCTGGACGCAGTTTAATACCTGATACTTCACCAGTATTCTGATAATCTTTCCAGCCGCTGCCGATAAGATAACCGCGAACAATACATTCCACGGAGAGCGGATTAGCTTTTTTAACAATCATTGACCGTCCCTGCAGGTCTTTAGCGTATTTGACTAATTCCGGGCGTGTAGTAACATCGACAGAGATAAGATGATTCTCTACAAAACCCATCATTTCAAACCAGAATAAGGAAACTCTAGTAAGAACTTCACCTTTACATGGAATACCATTGGGCATAACAACATCAAATGCGCTTAAGCGGTCACTGGCAACGAACAAAAGGCTGTCGCCCAAGTCATAAATATCGCGAACTTTGCCACGATTAAGTAATTTAATTCCTTCCAATTCACACTGAATTAAAGCTCCATTTTCGTCGTACTTCATGCTGATTCTCCATTTTTGTGTTTTATTTTATGTGCGGGCTCGTAAAATTATAAAAAAAATGGCTCGCAGCTATTAGCCGGAACCATTATCAAATCTATAAATAAAATTATGCGTTAATAGCAGAAATTTTAATTTTTGTCAGGCTTTGACGATGTCCGACTTTACGACGGTAGCCTTTACGTTTTTTCATTTTGAAAGCAATTAATTTAGGTCCGCGATATTGATCTAATATTTCAGCTTCAACTTTAGCGCCTTCAATTAATGGAGTACCAACCTTTAAGTTTTCACCTTCTTCGCCAATTGCGAGAATTTCAGAAAAAGTTAATTTACTGCCAGCTTCGCCTTCTAATTTTTCAACATCAACGATATCATCGTTTTTTACTTTATACTGCTTTCCACCAGTTTTGATAATTGCGTACATTTTATAATGCTCCTATGAATTTTGTATATATATAAATCAAATAAAAATTTAATTCTAGCTTTTTATAAACAGCGAAATGTACAATATACGTTTTCTACTCAGATGCAAATTTTATAAGTAAAAATATAAGATTTTTATTTTTTCAACGTTTATTCTCTGTAGTTTTGCTCTTTCTCCTTAAATCATCAAAGTCAGTTGCTTCAATTTTTATATGTTTTTGGAAAGGATTTACTCTTTTTTTACTAATTTTATAAATGTGTTTAGATATTGACATTTTCCACATTGCTTTATCAGTTAAAAATTCACCGCTGTAAACAAAATTTATTGTTTTATTCTTTAATTCCCAGCTCATTGTCATTTTGCCCTGCCGCGGACCACTATATAAAACTTTTACTTCCGGCATGGTTTTACTAATAATATCCGCTTCCGCCGCACTAGCGAACTTTTTATTCTTTTTCATCTTAGTAATAGTATAGCGAGCCATATCAATTATAGTAAGCTTTTCTGATTCACTTAATTTCCCTGAATCCAGATTTACACTAGTACATCCGCACAAAAATAAAACACTTGTCGCTAAAGATAAAATTATTTTACCCATAAAAAATACCTCCTTAAAGTTATAAACCAGTTGGAATATCAATAAATTCGCAATCAATCGCAAATTCTTTCTTAATTTCGTTCATTACTGCTTTCACTCCGGGAATTTCAGAATAATAATGCCCAAGCTCTATTAACGTCATAGCGCTTTCCTTGACAACATGATACATCATATGAGTCATTTCTCCGGTGATATAACAATCCATTCCTTCATCTATACATGCGATGAGTCCATCCAAGCCACCGCCGCCAGAAATAATCCCTACTTTGTTCAGTTTCTTATCAATTTTGCCAAAAATCTTAGCTTTACAGCCCAGTTCTGTTTCAAATTTTTCCGCAAGCTGTTCAGCTAAACATGCTTCCGGCAAAACTCCGCCGCAGGCAAGCTCACAGCCATTATAGTTAGCAAAACTATAAGTCTGCCGCAATTTTATCATTGCCGCCAGTAAAGCATTATGCCCTAATTGGCGATGGGCGTCAAGCGGTAAATGTGCCGCGTAAAGAGAAATTCCATTATTAAACAACAATTCCAGTCGAGATGCGGTAATACCGGTAAAACGCCGGGGTTCACTCCGCCAGCTTATGCCATGATGAACAAACACAAAATCCGCTTGTTCAGCCAATGCCGCCTCAAACAATTCCTGACACGCGTCAACTCCGAAGACCGCTTTTTTAACGACTTCACCGGCTTCAACTTGTAATCCATTATTTGAAGAGTCATCTGGAATAGCCGATATATCTAGAAGTTCATCCAAATATTTTGTAATTTCTTTAAGCTGCGTCATTTTCCCCCTCCAACTCTTCAGTTTCCGCTTCACCGCTATGAATAACAAAACGATGCTGTATAAGTTTCCAGTTTAATTCAGAGCTGGCTTTTTTTTGCACGAATCGTCTAAATGCTTCAGGAGATGCCAAAAGAGATATCTCCTTCACATTATGCCAATTACAGCGAAATAAAATCGCCGACGCATCTGCGAAGCCAAAAGCTATTAATTTAGAACAAGCTCTAAAGAACACCACTCTGCCAATATTATTACGTATAAGCAGAAAAGCTGGATATGACAGAGCAAATATCCAAAATGGCCAGCTCGGATAATCGTATGTGCTAAAAGTTTTTATCATTTGCGCCACAAGAAGAATTATAGTCGGTAACAGAAATAATATAGCATCATGTTTATAGATAAAACAATTTCCCATATAACGTCTAAGCTTACTTGGCGCGGTCTGATAGGCGAAAAATTCTTCAAGCATATTATCATTAATCACATGACGTGCGGTATGGCACAATTCGTGAGCTAAAAGTTCACGCCGGTCATAAATAAACCATTTAGACTTATTCATAAAATTTGCACGAATCAGAAAAACCGTCAGAAGCTGTTCCGTATCCGAGAGGGCACAACCACCCCAAAGTAATCCAACATCTTTCGACATGAAAAAACCTGGAGCCCAGTTGATTGAGAAACGATAATAGTGCTCGGTAAGCTTGCCGGCTTCCTCTATAATCTCAATTGGAATACGTTTATCTTTACAAACAATTATGCCGTCAAAGATTTCAACTTCATCCGCACCTTGTTCCAGTTTTAGTTCAAAATCCTTTAAAACATCGAATAACTTCAATAAACGTTGACGAAAATCCTCAAATTTCTCATCTGGACCAAGCAAAAAGCCTAAGCTGTCCAAATAAGCTAAGTTTATTAAATTATCTTCTGTAAGTTCTTCCAAATATGCTCGATCAAACGGCAGCATTTTCAATATTCCTTTAAGCTATACATATCAAAGACTCGTGCGAAATGCAAAATTTCACACGAGAGTTTTAAGTTTTAAGGGTTAAGTTTTTAAACTCAAAAAACTGATTACTGCACCCTGATTACTGATTCCTTAAGTGCGAAATCTTATATTTCGCACGACCCTACTATACATATCATTTTTGAGAACGTTTACTCCTGCCGCGGCGTTTTTTATTGCGCCGTCCATGATACTCTTTTTTATTATTATCAGGCTTATCTGTATTTTTAGTATCATCATTTGACTCAAGAACGGAATTAGTCTTCTCTTCAGGACGTTTATTGTTATTGTTGTTGTTAGGGCGCCTATTCTTATTCTGCTCTGTTCTTTTGGCGGGATGAACAGACTTTGCTTTGACTTTATACTTATCAGGATAAACTACCTGAATCTCACTGCATGCGCAATGTATAGTACTTCCAGAATCATTTAGAACAACACTAACTTCCTGAGTCAATAAATTTCTGTCACAAATTTTTCCACGTCCTTCAGGGGACTCACACATATCTCCGCGGCGCGGCATAGTTTTTTCTAATTCAAGGTAGCCTTTATGTTCATATTTTAAACAACATTTCAATCTACCGCAAAAACCTGAAATCGTACTTGGAGTAAGGGATAAGTCCTGGTCTTTTGCCATGCGCACATTGATTGACGCGAAGTCCTTCAGGAAACGATTACAACAGAGTTGTTGCCCACAAATCCCTAGTCCTCCCTTCAATGCGGTTTCATCTCTGACTCCGATCTGCCGCAGTTCAATGCGGGCATTAAAGGTTTTGGCTAAATCCTTAACCAATTGCCTAAAATCAATTCTCCCCTCAGCAGTGAACTGGATAATTATTAATTTTTTATCCAAGGAGAAATGAACATTAAGCAATTTCATATCAAGTTTGAGTTTATCAACAGCTTCCTGAGTGCTTCTCAGAGCGGATTTCGCACGCATTTCATTTTCATGCGCCATGCTTTTATCATGAACCGTAGCTTTTCGTATAATTCGCGGAATTTCTTTATCTTTAGATGACTTATCAAGTGAAAAATCTTCTCCCACTTTCGCAATTTGTCCGTAGTCATTAAAAAAATCTTTATGAATAACGCAGTAGTCATTGGGCTTAAATGCTAAACTATCATCAGCCTTAGCTAAATATTTAGAGCCGTTATCTAATCTTATTGTATATATTATATCCATAGTCTGGAATATTACCTTGTTTTAATTTCTATCATTGAGATATACCCACCTAATATAGCAGAAATAAAGATACAGGCAAACGGCTCTAGTATAAAAAACAGAAATCTAGTCTCAAACCCTTATTTCACTTTCTAGCTGCTCAAAAAATTCATGCATGAACCGAGCTCGTTCAGCAGCATGTCGCTTGCCGGAAACAGTCAGCATTTTATCAGGAACATGACGGAGTTTAACCAAGTATTCACGATATGCTGAATCCTCGCGACTATAAGCTTCAGAATTCAAAGCTTCTTCACTGCTGTTATGCACGCGGGCATTTTCTCGTCCGGCAAAATGAAATGCCCTGCCGACACCGACAGCTCCGATAGAATCAAGTTTATCCGCATCATAAATAATCTCAGCCTCAATACTTTGAGGAGACGGACCATTCCCCCGAAAACGATGGCTTTGAATGCAAGCACAAATATGTTCGATCATCGCTTGTGGAAAATCATATTTTTTGAGTTCAAAAGCACAAATTCTGGCTCCTTCCTGCGCATGACATAACTTACCTTTAACACTCATTTCCTCGGGACGGGCAATATCGTGCAGGAGCGCGGCGAGACGAACAATTTGCAGATCAGCCTCAGGTATTTCCGCCGCAATCTTTTCCGCATTGCGCAAAACTCTGAGGGTATGGTCAAAATCATGACAGCCGGGAGCTGATTGGAGTTTAGATTTTACAAATTCATAAATACGCGTATATTTAGATTCAAAATCAGTTTGAAGCATCTTCCGCCTTCTCTTCCAGACGTTTGGCTTTGTGTATTGCTTGCAATTTAGATTGGATCAAGGAATAAATCGTCGCCGCGACACCACCCATGCAGATGTAACCAATAATAGACTGCATAGCCGCGACCATTCTGAATTGGGGAAGTGCTACAATATCTCCATAGCCCAGACCAGTAAAAGTAATGCAGCTAAAATAACAACTGGTTTGAAGTTCAACTTGTTTTCCGATTCCACCGCCAACCAAAGCATTACATTTATAATAGTAGAGAGAGAATAAAAAGACAAACAATAATATTACGCCGTACCAGTCAATTATGATTTTAATAATATAAGTGCTGGGAGTCTCCTCGCGGGTCATAGCTATTAATACCATCATCAAAATAGTAACTACGAAGAATGAGACTACAATTATATCTTCCACACTAAATTTTACACAATATCCTTCATAGATGATATAAATAAATGCACCTATAGCCGCCAGTGTGTACATTATAATAATTGGGCGCAAAGGGAAAAGATTAACATCCATAGCACTCACAACCATCCCCATTAGCAAACCACCGATAAGCAATAAGAGACTTACTTCAAAGTCCGTAATAAGAAATATCATTAACACATAAATGCCAATAATAATCATCGCCGGAATGAAAGCGATTAGAGTATCAAATATTTTTGAAATTTTATTTTTCATGTTTCATCGTCTTGCCGACATAAATTTGCCGTGGACGAGTTATTTTTGTCTGTGAACTAATCATTTCCTTCCAATGCGCAATCCATCCCGGCATACGGGCTAGAGCAAACATTACAGTAAACATATTTTCAGGAATCCCGATTGCACGATAAATAATTCCGCTGTAGAAATCCACATTCGGATATAAATTACGCGAAACAAAGTAATCATCCTTCAAGGCAACCTCTTCCAGATGCATGGCAACTTCAAGCAATGGATCATTGATATTCATAGTAGCAAGAAAGTCATGACAAGCTTTTTTGATAATCACAGCACGCGGGTCAAATGTTTTATAGACACGATGCCCAAATCCCATCAAACGGAAACTTGAGTTTTTGTCTTTAGCTTTATCAATATATTTCTTCACGTCCCCGTCTTTTACAATTCTTTTCAGCATATCAATAACCGCTTGATTAGCTCCGCCATGCAAAGGTCCTGATAAAGCGGAGATTCCCGCAGAAATAGTCGAATATAAATTCACTTGAGCACTTCCAACCGTACGAACCGCTGTCGTTGAACAATTTTGTTCGTGGTCAGCATGCAGAATCAATAAAGTATTCAAAATCTTCACCACTTCCGGATTGATTTCATAAGGATTTACCGGGGATGAAAACATCATATGTAAAAAGTTCGCACAATAAGGCAAGTCGCTACGCGGATAAACAACTGGTTCACCGATTGAACGTTTATAAGCAAAAGCTGCCATAGTTCTAAAAGTAGAAATCAAACGCGCAGCGCAAATATCAATATCCTCACGCATGGAGAGTGCATCCACATTAGGATAAAATGTCGATAAAGCATCAAACATTGTAGACATGATCTGCATCGGATGCGCTGCTCTAGGGAAACGGTCAAAGAAATGACGCATATCTTCATGCAGTAGAGAATGTTCATTCAAAAGCTTTGAAAATCTTTTACTTTGATCAGCTTTAGGCAGTTTGCCGCGAAGAAGTAAATAAGCGGTTTCAACAAAACGATGGTTTTTAACAAGTTCATCAACAGAAACTCCACGATAATGCAAAATTCCATTTTCACCATCAACATAAGTTATTTTACTATAACATACAGCTGTATTCAAAAAACTCGGATCAACAGTTACCATACCGGTAGTTTTACGTAATTCGGCTATATCAATACCAACTTCACCTTCAGTTCCAATAACTATAGGTAATTTTATTACTTTATCTTTGTATTTTAATTCTGCGTATTCAACGCCTGATTCTTTAGGCTTGTTACTCATACAGTCTCCTTATTGTTCATTAACGGTCTATTGCTCATATTTTAAAGTTCAAACACTCAGGAAAGAACTATATATCAAATCCTTAAGTATAACAGCGAGCTTATACTATATACGCTTTTTCCATTTTTGCAAGCGGGGGAAATGCCTATTTCAGCTTTAAAGAATCAGGAATTTTTTATTCTGTAAAAATGCTTCAAAAAAAGATCTCAGAAATTAAAGCGCAAAGATAGCGCATTGGATTTTTTGGAATATATTCAATTGTGTCATGGGTGGATGCTGGAACCGGGAAACGGCAACCGGAACTCAGGATGAATTAAAATAGACGCGCCACTTTGAAATGTCAGGCAATGAGA
>JAHOYW010000277.1 GCA_019038735.1 Victivallales bacterium
GTGATGGCAACAGCATTTGTACTATGGTTATTTTTAGATATTTGTCTTGCGAAAGATAAATGGCAAGAGCGCTTAAAAGAGTACTGTCCGTATTTAATTAGCGGAGTAGTTTTGATTGTTTTATTTCTGTTGCTCAGTTTTGGAGATGTAAGAGAAATGGATGGAAATAGAATTCTTTGGAGTAGGGGCTTTACAAATCTTAAATATCAATTTTTAGTGTTGTTGCCGATTCAATTTTTAGCCTTCCTGATGATGACGACAGCGGCTGTATGGCGACTGATTGTCGTTATTAAAAATAAAAGTTTATTTAATTTATCGGAGAAAAATAAAATTTCATTATTGCTGCTTATCTTAAGCGGCGGTTTCTGGGTGTCTTATGCCTTGTATAATTGTTCTTTACCTAGGTATTCCGCTTTTATTGTTTTCCCGATGTATATTTTTATTGCCCTGAACACATCTATTAAAAATAAATACTTGATAGCTGTCTTGCCCTTAATACTTTTAACAACAGGCATAATTAATATTAGTGGACGTTATTATTTGCATTTGCAGTCAAATCGTTTACGTTCAGGGGAATATTTGGAGAGAAGTCGTGAGTTTTTGAATGACTTATGGGAAAATCAGGCTGCCTGCAAGCTTTTGGAAACAGAGTATTTTGATCGTCCCATCGTCGCCAAGTGGCCATTTATGCAAATGTTGACTATGCCGGGGATGGGCTATGTAACAAAAGCTTTGCCGAAAATTTATGCAGCTTGTCCGACAGTAACTTATGCTAAAATAAAAATTTATGACCCAAAGATAAAAATGCCGGATAATACGCTTTATATCTTTGCTTTCAATTCACTGGATGCCTGGAGCAAATTTGGTCCTTCGCTATTTCCCAAACGTAATAAAAGATATAAAATCATCCTAAAAAACCAGATTAAAGACGGCTGGTTCATCATATACGAAAAAGAACCGGAACCTTAGTTTATCAGGAAATGTAGGGATAACAGTGATGTTATCTAAATGATATTCCAAGCGCATTTGTTTTTAATGATGCAGAACGACCATCTGGTGACAGGTGAATTCATCAACATTGATTTTTATAGCATTGTCAAGCTGTTCAAAAGCAAGCTCTTTTCCCTGCGGTTCTAAACTAATACTTTTTACCGGCTTACTTGTCTTTAGAGTAAGTGCGGTATTGTGTAGCGGCAATAGATCTTCAATGACTTCGATATTCAGACCATCTTCAGCTACCGTTCCTCCTGAAAGTTTCACCTGTCCGCCGCGCAGAATAGTATTTGCGCTTAAAAGGTGCAGGATACTGCGCTTTTCGGACACTTGCTCATTCAAGGTAATCCGCGCGGTTGACGGCAGGTTTGTAGTCAATGACAAATCATCACCGAGCAGTTTCTTGATGCAGTTTACAATATATTCCTTGACGGCTACCGCCCCGAAACTACGGTACATTGTGAACACAGGATGTGCCAGATACATGATTTGATTTTTCATTACACCGCAGGCAAAACCTGAAGGATCAAGCTTGTTTGGGGCGTGCTGATGTGAACAAAAATGCTTATAGCTGCGATTGAAGTATGGATCGTAAACATCACCAAGGGATTCTCCGTCAGTGATTTTCGTGCGATAGCTCCGCGTGTAGCAGACTAAAGGACTGTCCACAAAATCAGCCCGTACATCAGGGAAAGGTAAAATGTAGTCAGGAGAGAACTCGCTGGTTCCTTCCAGAGTCGCGCCGAGATCGAACAGAAATTCTGTTTCATCCGCGTTAAGACCGCTTTTACCGGTCAGGAATAATTTTCCGCCCTGCGTCAGGTAGGCATCCAGTAATTTTTTTAATTTTTCATCAATCAGCACATCGTCCGGCAGGATCAGCAGAGCGTATTTTGAAAAATCCATTTCCATATCAATAATATCAAAAAGCAGATGACTCTCAAGCAGGATTCGGGTTACGCCGACATCACTGTCTTCTTCGCGCGGATGTTCCGGGTTGACCGCGACGCTCGAAAGGACAGCGACGTCAGCGACTGATTCTGCATTTACGCACCAGGCTTCTTTGCTTTCAACTTCCTTGTATGCGGAGCCGATTAATTTATAGGTTGATTCATCAAGTTTACCGCAGGGGTGCAGTTGATCGCCAATGCTGCATTTAGCATTATAAGCAATCATTGCCGCGCATTCGTAACGCAGGGCGTTAGGATGCTTGAAGCCGCCGAACTCGCCCCAGGTGGTATGGAATTTACCGGTCATTCCGAGAAAGTCGTGTTCCAGATTTGTGCAGTATTTAGCCCCCATCGGAAAATGATCGTAGCCCCAGCCGCCGGTTGGAAGTGATTCCAGCTCAAGGTGACTGAAGTATTTGAGAATGTCCCGGTCGCCGCGTGTAATATGTCCGCTGTTATGAAAAACCGGCATGTCGGGATCCAGTTCTTTGCTGGCGGCAGTAGTTTTTTTGTAATAATTTTTAAGCACCGCTGCAGAGTGGATTTTGCGGTCATGTTCGGAAGCTGCATCCAAACCTTTTTCCTCCATGGATTTCATACACCATTTACAGCAGCATTGACCTTGGCTAATGATGTCATAAAATAAACCATCACAATTAGGAAAGAGGCGTGCAACTTCGCGAATCTGGTCACAGAGAAAATCCAGAAATGGCGAATTAAAACACATTGAATGAAAACCCGGATTTATTATTTCTTCCGGTCCACCGCCGCCATATTGCCCGTTTGCCCGTAATTCGCGCCACTCAGGATGTTTCGCGGCGCCCCAGTTGTTGATGCCGGCAGTAAGGTAAATCGGTACATTGATATCGATTTCTTTGCAGGCGTCAAACTGTGCCCGGAGCAGATCGAAATCCAAATGCGGATGACGTTCTCCCACTTCAGTATTGTAATAACTCCAGCCGTGATGGCAAACCGCAAAACAAGTAATTGAGTTAATGTGACTGGCTTTTAATGTTTCCTGCCATTTTTGCTTATCGAAAGCAACTCCTATTTCAGGAATATGTGGGGAAGTGTGAAAATCCAGATGGATTTGACGAAAACGTAAATTATGCATTGTATATACCTCTTATTTTAAGTTTTATTTAATATAAACTTGCTTTCTCTTATTGAAATGTAAGATTTTTGGTTTAATATGTACGTATTGAACATTTTTTAACTTTTGTGCCAGTTTGGAATGATTATTTATGGTTAATAATAAAAGAAAGTATCATGATTTTTATGAGCCGGATATACGCCTGTTATTTGTTGAGCAGGTGTTGAATGAGGGCTGGAACCATAATCAGCTTTCCGCGCCATTCTGGAGACTTTACTGGAATGAAGAACCGGGAAGTTTTATTTTTTTTAAAAATCAACAGATTGAACTCACCCCTGACAAAATTATTGTAATACCGCCTAATACTCCTTTGCTTACTCGCACTGTCAGGCCTGTACAGCATTTTTATGTGCACTTTGTGATTAAACCTCCTTACAGTTCAATGAAAGATAAAATATTTACTTTTTCTGCTGATTCTGAGATTTTGAGTACTATTAAGTCATGTATTGAATTGTTGCGGACACAGCGTAATGACTCCTTTAATATGGTTTTCCTGTGCCAGAAATTAATTTGCTCAATCATGATCCAGCTTCCTGAAAAAGAATTAAAAAATCCTTATGCTGACTATAAGGGTGCGTAAAGTTGCGCAATATATTGATAATAATATTCAGCAAAAGATTCGAAACAGTGATTTTGCTAAATTAGCCGGAATGCACGGCGGAGCCATTAATCGACTTTTCAAGGAGCAGACCGGACAAACGCCTTTGGAATATCAAAAACTTCAACGAATTGAAAAGGTTTGTGTGTTGCTGCAGTTTTCTGATAAATCGATTGAACAAATTGCCGATGAGACAGGTTTTTATGATCGTTTTCACTTATCAAGGGTCTTCAAAAGCGCACGCGGCATCGGTCCTGCGGAATACCGGAATATTATAACATGAAAAGTGTAGTCCGCCGTTCTGGGTCTTCACAAAAATCTGTTCTGCGGCATTTTTGTCTTTCGCCTTTGATGTTTTTTATGTAGCCTTACACTGGCAACGGTTACATTTGCGACTAGCTGTCATATTGCATTAGCTGTTTCGTAAATATTTGAATAACAAGTGACAAAACGCGAATCCGGGTGTAGATTAACTGATGCTTATGACTAAAAACAAAAAAATATTATTACATGTGTGTTGTGCTCCATGCGCCACGGCTTGTGTGGAACGCCTGCTGGCAAATGACCGTGATGTGAGTTTGTATTTTTCCAATTCCAACATTAACAGTAAAATGGAATTTGAAAAACGCTTGAGTTATGTTGAAAAAATAGCCGGGATTTTTGATGTGGGACTGGAAATAGATATTTATCGGCATGACGACTGGCTGGAGCATGTGCGCGGTTTGGAAAATGAAGCGGAAAAAGGTTTGCGTTGCGTAAAATGTTTTGAATGGGGACTGCGGCGGACAGCGCAGAAAGCGGCGGCTCTTGGCATTGAAAGTTTCGCGACAAGTTTGACGGTCAGCCCGCACAAAAATTCACGGATCATTTTTGAAGTCGGCAATCAGTATTCAGGCTTTGACGCATTGGATTTCAAGAAGCAGGACGGTTTCAAAAGAAGCCGGGAATTAAGTAAAGAATTTGTTCTGTATCGGCAAAGCTATTGCGGCTGTGAATTTTCGATAAATTAAATTTAAAGTCTTAAGCGTACAGCAAGAATATCCAACTATAAATTATGGATGTGAATCTAAAATAACATGGAAAATAAAAGATAAAAAAGCACTTGTGCTTCTTGAAAAAAATAAATCATGGGCTAGTTTTATTAATGTATTTTATCTAATTAACTCAATAACAATCGAAGCGAGGTGAATATCATGAAGGTATATAATTTTAGCGCTGGTCCGGCTATGCTGCCGGAAGAAGTAATGCTCAAGGCACAAGAAGAATTTTGTAATTATGGTGATACAAAATGTGGTATTCTGGAATTATCACATCGCGGCCCGCAGTTCATGGATGTCCTCGCTACTGCTAAACAAAATATTCGTGATTTGATGAATATCAATGATGATTATGAAATCTGTTTTGTTCAAGGCGGAGCCAGTATGCAGTTCTGTATGATCCCTATGAATTTCCTGCCTGCTGACGGCGTCGCCGATTACGCAGACTCTGGAACCTGGAGTTCAAAAGCTATTCAGGAAGCACAGCGTTTTGCTAAAATTAATGTTGTCGGCAGCAGTAAAGAAACTAATTACGACCGTATTCCGGTTGTCCGCCATTGGCAGCCATCAGAAAACGCGGCATATATGCATATTACCAGCAATAACACTATCGCGGGAACGCAGTTTCATACTTTTCCTCCTGTAAAAGAAGGTGTTCCAATGATCGCTGACATGTCCAGTGATTTCATGTCACGGGTGATTGACATTAATGATTTCGGCATGGTTTACGGTGGTGCTCAGAAGAATCTTGGACCAAGTGGTGTAGCTCTGGTTATTATCCGTAAGGACTTGGCAGCGCGCGGAAATAAAAATATTCCGACTATGTTGCGTTATAGTACTTATATTGATAAAGATTCAATGTTCAATACTCCTCCGACTTTTGCTATTTACCTCCTGAAACTGGTAACAGACTGGATGAAAGCTCAAGGCGGTTTGGCGATGATCGAAGAAATCAATAACACCAAGTCCGAGGCACTTTATGAGCTTATTGACGGAAGCGATTTTTACAGAAGTCCGGTTGAACCAGGTAGTCGCTCTAAAATGAATATTGTTTTTCGTCTGCCTAGTGAAGAGCTTGAAGGTGAGTTTATCAAAAAAGCTGGCATGAACGGCATGAGCGGCTTGAAAGGTCATCGCTCAGTAGGCGGTATCCGTGCCAGCATTTACAACGCGATGCCGATTGCCGGTGTTGAAAAATTGATTGATTTTATGATTCAATTTGAGAAAAATAAAGGCTGATTATATTTAATAAATAGACAAAAAATAGATAAAAATGACCTTGTGCCTAAAAAAACATAAGGTCATTTTTTTGTTCAATACATCATTTGAAATAATATAGATGTACTAATAAAATCTTGATTTTATTTGCAAAGGGACTTGATTAGATATATATTCTTGTGGGAAGGAACGCTTAAGTATATAGTGATACTCCCACTGTAGTTTCGTAGGCTTGTAATAAATTCGAAAGGAGCAAGCATGGCTAAAAAGAGAAGATTTGTTGACGGTATTGAATCCATCAGTTTTATGGAGGGAATGGTTCATATTGAATTGTTTAATTATATTGATGGTTCTCAAAAAGGAAAGGGACGCCGACCCGAACCTGAAGTTGCTGAAGAGTTAATTTTCAATCCTCAAGGATTTTTGCAGGCTTTCACTGCCATGCAGAATCTGGTAGGACAATTAGAGGATGCTGGAGTTATTAAAAAGAGTGATGTCAAGAGGACTATCCCAGTAAATGCGGAAAGTGTTGATGACGCTCCCGACTCCATAATATCACCAAATTGGGATAGCAAGAAATAACTTTTATATGGAAAATCCCGCAGAAACAGCTAATACAGGCATTGAATGTTTGCGTGGCATAGCTCTTACATTTTGCCGCGATATTAATTTTGACGCCCTATTGAATAGCGATTTGATAGAACGCTATGCCGACTTTCCCTGTGATGTAATTCTTGAAATCAGTAATCAACTGCACCTGTCGCCGGAACTTCTTGACAGCGAGACTAAGTGGAGTGATGCTTTTAAGAATTATCAGGGACCAGTACTATGTAGACTTAAAAATGATAATTGGGTTTGCGTACTCAAAGCCGAAAATGTTGTCGCAAAAAAGGAGAAAATAGCAGTATTTGATCCTTTGTGTTCTAAACGTAAAAAATTAATTTATGTTCCCTTGCTTGAACTTAAAAAGAATTGGAAAAAGCAGGCTATACGTTTTAAAAATTTATTAATTGCAAATGATGGTTCTAATAGTGCCTTGATTTGTTTGGCTTCTATCGGTAAACATCATGGCATTGATATGGACATGCGCAGATTGCTCCACGAATATGCTATTGAAGATGATGAAGTTGAGGAAAGACTTTTCTTTAAAATTATTGCAGATAATCAACTGAAATCTAAAAAAATAAGCTTGACTTGGGAAAAGTTATCGCATCTGGGTGAAGCGTTTCCGTTAATCGCCAAAAAAAATAACGGTAAATATATTCTTATCTGCGGATTTAAAAAGACTAAAGATGACGAATCTGTTGTCGTGATTGACCAAGAAGCAGAAAAAACTCCTGGAGAACAGTTTCTTTTCTGGGATAGAGAAAAATATGAACTGGAATGTTTCGGTGAAGCTTATTTGATAAAACGGATTTATTCCCTGATGGATGAAGAGCAACCCTTTGGACTGCGTTGGTTTATTCCAGAATTTGTTAGATTAAAGGGAATATTTATACAAATAGCACTTGCTGTATTGATGATTAGCGGACTCGCGTTGATTACTCCTTTGTTTTTTCAGATTGTAGTGGATAAAGTCTTGACCAATGAAAGTTATAACACACTCAATGTTTTGGGGATAGGTATAATAATAGCTCTGCTCTTTAACTCCCTGCTGGAATTCCTGCGCGGCTACCTCCTGATCTTTGCGACGAATAAAATAGATATTAATACAGCGACCAAAACATTTCATCATCTGATGCGACTGCCAATAGATTTTTTCGAACACATGTCTTCAGGCGTGCTGCTCAAGCATATGCAGCAGACTGAAAAAATTCGTGGATTCTTGTCGGGCAATCTCTTTTTTACCATTTTAGAACTATTTTCCTTAATCGTATTTATTCCATTTCTCATGCTGTACAGCGTGAAATTGACTTTGATTGTACTTGGATTTTCTTTTCTGATGGCTCTAGTGATTGCCGCCTTAATCAAACCATACCAGTCGCGTTTGCATGAATTGTATCAGGCAGAAGGAAAAAAGCAGGGCATGCTGGTCGAAGCAATTCACGGTATCCGTACAGTAAAAGCACTGGCGATTGAACCTGTTCAGGAAAAAAGTTGGAATGATTCCACCGCCTTTGCGATTAGCCGGTATTTTAAAGTTGGTAAAGTCTCGCTTAGTGCTAAAACAATAAGTCAGTTTTTAGAGAAAACAATGACTGTCGCGATTATCTGGGTAGGGGCTTTAGCGGTATTCGATAAAGAAATGAGCGTAGGTGCTTTGATTGCGTTTCAAATGCTTTCAGGACGCGTTACTGCTCCTCTGGTGAAACTGATTTCGCTGGTTCACGAATATCAGCAGACCGCGCTTTCCGTAAGAATGCTTGGAAATGTGATGAACGCGCCCAAAGAACACGATGGCGGCGGCGTACATAATCCACTTAAAGGTAAAATATCATTTGAAAATATCACCTTCAAATATACAGCTGATGGACCTCAGGTGATTAAAAAGTTTGACTTGAATATCCCGACAGGAGCAACTCTTGGTATTGTTGGACGCAGCGGGTCAGGTAAAACCACTTTAACTAAATTATTACAGGCTCTTTATCCTTTGCAAAGCGGATTAATCAAAGTTGACGGCATTGATATCAGAGAAATAGATAAAGCACATTTACGTACAAGTATAGGAGTTGTCTTGCAGGAAAATTATTTTTTTCACGGAACCGTGCGCGAAAATATTTGCCTGACCAAAAAAACTGCTACTATGGAAGAAGTTATTTACGCGACACATCTTGCCGGAGCAGATGAATTTGTTCAGGAACTCTCCAAAGGATATGACACTGAACTGGAAGAAAATGCATCGAACCTTTCGGGTGGACAGAAACAGCGATTAGCAATAGCTCGAGCTTTGCTGACAAATCCGCCAATTTTGATTTTTGATGAAGCAACCAGTTCCCTTGATCCGGAAAGTGAATCAATTATTCAGAACAACTTAAAAGCTATCAGTAAAGGGCGTACCGTATTAATTATTTCACATCGACTCTCTATGGTGCATGGCGCCGATATGATTCTAGTTATGGATAAAGGCGAAAAAATAGCACTCGCCCCTCATTCTGTCCTAGTCAAACAGGCAGGAGTATATAAGGAATTCTGGGAACAGCAAATGGGGAGATATAACTAATGAATAAACAAAAATATACCCTTTGTAACGAAGCAGAAGAGTACCAGTCAGATGCTCTCGAGCTGGCGGCTCAAAAATTATCTTGGTTTGGTAAATCAGGAATATTTATACTATTATTTATTGTGATTATTACTATATTATGGG